>DATHJP010000505.1:0-2048 GCA_035489695.1 Terriglobales bacterium | reverse complement strand
AGGTTCGAGGGAAATTGCGGCCAGGGAGAAGATGCGGGATAAACTAAGATGTGTAGCGCGGGCGTCCCGCACCGGCACTTCAATCGCCAGCTAGACGTCGGCGTCACGGGAGCGGCTTGCGTTGCCGGCGGGACGCCGGCGCTACGATAAAGATACGTTGGTCTCATTTTCATGTTGGTACGGATTCTGTTCTTCGGAGTTCTGAAGGATCTTGCCGGTCAGGGCGGCGAGTCGCTGAACCTTCCCGAGCACGCCACTCTGGGGGATGCTCTTCGTCACTATGAAGCGCGCATTCCGCGGTTGAAGGAGTTGGCGTCGTCGATTGCGATGTCGGTGAACCAGGAGTATGCGGGTCCGAAGGCGAAACTGAGTCAGGGGGACGAGATTGCATTTCTTCCTCCAGTTAGCGGCGGTTCGGGAAAACCAGAGCAGGCGAAAGGTAGCGATCCGAAAGGCCGCCCCAAGCATGCGGCGATGGTGCAGGAGCGGATTGAGACTCAAGCAGTTTTGGAAGGAATTAAGCGAGCGGAAGACGGTGCGGCTGTAGTCTTCGAGGGAGTCGTACGGGATAACAGTCGCGGCCGGCGAACGGTCTGTCTGGATTATGAAGCTTATGAAGATATGGCGGTGAAGCAGATGGAAGAGCTCGCGGAGCAGGCACTTTCGCGTTTTCCGATCCGTGATGTTGCCATTCTGCACCGCCTGGGCAGGTTGGAAATCGGCGAAACCAGCGTGCTGATTGTGGTGGCGTCGGCGCACCGGGCGGCTGCCTTTGACGCCTGCCGCTGGCTGATCGATACGCTCAAGCGAACGGTGCCAATCTGGAAGAAGGAGTACTTTGAGGACGGCGTCGTCTGGGCAGACGGGGAGCCATTTCCGGTAGAGATTCCGCGCGCCCAAGGCACCCCTGCAAAAAAGCGCGCATCTAAGTGACCAGCCTTCCGATGAGACAAGCTGCTACTGCTGGTCTGATGCTGTTCATCTGTGCCGTGGTCTGCCTTCCTTGTAATGCCCAGGAACCGGATACTACTTTCAAAGTCAACGTGAAGCTGGTGAATGTGTTCGTCACCGTCACCGACGAGCGCGGAGCGCCAGTTGCCAGCCTTAAAAAGGATAACTTCGAGCTGCGCGAGGATGGAAAAGAACAGAAGATCTCGGTCTTCGACAAGGAATCGGCGCTGCCACTTTCGATTGTCCTGGCGGTCGATACTAGCCTGAGCACACGCAAAGATTTGCCGCTCGAGTTGGCATCCGCGAGGCGTTTTGCGCATGCCATTCTGCGGCCGATTGACGCGCTGTCCGTTTATCAATTCAGCGAGATTGTGAATGAAGTCGTGCCGTTCACCTCTGACCTCAGCAGAATCGATCGCGGCATTGATCGGATTCGCATGGGTTCCGCTACGGCAATGTATGATGCGCTATTTCTGGGATCGCAAGCCTTGGAGCCGCGGCAGGGAAGAAAGGTGATGGTGATCATTACTGACGGCGGCGACACCATGAGCAAGGTGGATTACAAAGAAGCAGTGCGTGCAGCCGAGGAAGCGGAAGCCATACTGTACAGCATCATCGTGGTTCCAATTGAAGCCAGTGCGGGGCGAGACACGGGCGGCGAACATGCTCTGATCCAGCTCTCGAGCGATACCGGAGGGAAATATTTTTATGCGAAGTCTCTGTCTCAGTTGGACGACGCTTTTCGGCAGATCAGCGACGAGCTGCGTACACAATATCTGCTTGCTTACTATCCTTCGCAAAGACTGTCCGATTCGGAATTTCGCCGGATACTGGTGACAGTGAACGGACTGCCCGCCAGTTCCAATTTCAAGGTGCGGAACAGGATCGGGTATTACAGTTCGAAATCGCGCTGAGACCCTCAACACAACCGAGACCTGGTGTTTACGTTACGACCACTCAGTTCTTGTTTAGGCGCGAGTTCTCCATTTAATTAAATTCAGAATTCCAGATTTGGAAATGCGGAAGGCTGGAGCGGCTTGGGGCTTCTCGAAATCACTCAACTAAGAATAGAATGTCTCACTACTCCTTTGGATGCT
>DATHJP010000504.1:0-10876 GCA_035489695.1 Terriglobales bacterium | reverse complement strand
AGGAACGTTTCTCTGGTTCGTTCTCTTCGATGCCATCCATCATCGAGGCCAGCTCTCCGCGTACCTGCGTCCCATGGGCGGAAAAGTCCCAGCCATCTACGGCCCGTCCGCCGACGAGCGCCCCGCCTCCTAGCGCCGCGCAAATGTAGCGTCGGCGTCCCGCCGGCAACCCGAACGTTACCTCTCTCTATGGGCGTACCGACCAGATCTTCAACTCTTTTTCCGAACCGCTGGTCATCAATAATCGTCCGTCCAACAAAAACTCGCCGCCGTTAAATACGACGCCAGGCTCAAGAATGCGGCTTCGAGGAGACTGATTCTCAAGATCCCAAATCACTACCGGAGCAGGTCTACTTGGATCGTCAGCATTGACGTAAGCGGCCGCAAGAAGTTTGCCATCGCGCGACTGTCGAAGATCGAGGAGCGCGTCGTCTTGCTTCGCAAGCGCTCGCAGGACTTTTCCGTTGCTGGCGTCGATTATGTTGATCACCTTGTCCGCTCCGCCGGTCAGGAGGTACTTGCCATCGGTGGAAAACACAATTGCGAATGACTCCAGCAGCAGATCGTCCACGCTATTCCGCAACCTGCCAGTACGCGCATCGTACAGCCGGATGCTGGTGTCGCCATCAGCGGTGCCAGCGCGGACGTCCCGCTGAACGGAGCGCGCATCTTGGCCACCTGCTTCGCTGACGATAAGTCCCAGATTTCCGTGCCCTCCTCGAGAGGCGCAGCGGCGAGCAGTTTCCGGTCAGATGAAATTGTCAGCGCGTTAATAGAGTTGGGAGCGCTGAAATCCAGCTTGAGTGTTGCGGATGGTAGCTCCCAAATTCTGACCCGCCCTCTTGCCCCACCCAGTGCCAGCAATTGTCCGTTATCAGAGAAACGAACGGTTGTTAGTTTCTCTCCTGTAAGGTCCAGGGTCCGCGAGAGTGATCCGGAGGAAACGTCCCATAGCCGCAATTTCTGATCACGACAGATCCCAGCTACAAAAGTGCCCGCCGGCGAAATCGCCGTAAACCTGATAACAACATCTCCCGGCAAACTGATGGTCTTTTCTCGATGCAGTTTCTCCGCAAACAGCACGGGCGCGAGCAATAGCGTAACGGCAATTACCGCGAGCGCCCTCCACATCAGACGCGCTCCAGGCAGAGCTCGAAACTTACCGCCGCATGGATATCCTTTGGATCGCCCACCAGCATCACCGGCCGCACCAGTTCGCGACTGTGGATCAGCGGATCGCGATTGAAGTTCTTGTCAGGATCGCCCTCGAACACCGGATCGGTCGCAAAGTAAAGTTGCGTGACCAGAGGCTTGTGCCCCGGCGCCGTGACCAGATAATGGATATGCTGGCAGACTCGGTCGGGATAGTGACCGGGCATCACCGATTCGAATTTGTAGTTGCCGGAGCCGTCGGCCGGCAACTTGGCTCGATAGCGATATCCATCGAGATCGTAGTGGCCCAAGTGATCCGTTTGCCAGACTTCAACCACAACATTGGGAAGTTTCTCGCCTCGGGTATCGAGGATTTGTCCGGAAACCGAAAGCGGCATGCCAGGATCACCCGGTGCCCGCAACGTCGCCGTTTCCGGAGCCCGCTTCTTGTAGAAGGGGCCAAGTTCATTCGCTGGCGTCGGCTTGCGTAGCTCCTTCTCCTCAAACGCCAATAGCATTGCCGCGCTGCCATGCGCTGCCATGAGCGTCACCGAACCAAGCGCCAAACACTTCTGTAAAATTTCACGACGGCTGAGTCCACCACCATCCACCATGATCGCCTCCTCACGCGGTGGCAGTATGATACGTCGCGCAAACCCGCCTGCCTACTCCGTGGATTCCTTCCTCTGCTCCATCATGAGGCCGCGCAATGCCCGGTTGATCCGGGTCTGGTATCCGGGACCTTTTTTCTTAAACCAGGCCAGTACATCGGCATCGAGCCGCAGCGTAACCGGTCTTTTGAGCGGCTTGTACATCTTCGAGATGTCCGCTGTTACGTCGCGCGAACCTTTGCCCTCGTCAGCGGAGGCCTTTAGTCGGGCGATATTGTGCCCGGCAACCTTGCGCCCGGAAATTTTCCGGCCTTTCGTAACTCTTGCCTGTCGTTTCATTTATCCGGTATATGTATATCTCTGTACGTACATATCAGCAAGTACAAAATGTTCCACGTGGGACACTAGGACGATTCTGCAAACTGAGCCCAGCCCTATGCACCAGGCAGCACTCCAGCTAACATTATCCCAAGTCTGGAAGCGCATGCGGTCCGGTGATCGTCCCGGTCTTCAAAACCGGCGGGTGGCGGGTTACCCCGTTACCGGTGGGTTCGACTCCCACTCGCTTCCGCCATTGCTTTCTGGTTGGGCTGAACTTATTGGATGAAATTTGAATGGCAGCATGAGAAACGACAGTTAGGATGAGGCGTCCACGCGCTCGCGATTATCGTAAGAGCTGCGCGATTTGCTTTGACAACGAGACCATATCGACCGGCTTGGTGAGATAGCCATCGAAGCCGGCTTCCAATACTTTTTCCCGGTCTCCCTGCATTGCATAAGCGGTTAGCGCCAACACTTTCAAAGTGGCGAGCCGGGGAGTTTTACGCACTTCGCGGACGACGGCATATCCGTCCAGGACCGGCATCTGAATGTCCAGCAAAACCAAGTCAGGCAGATTCCCCTCGAGCTTGTCCAAAGCTTGACGGCCGTCGCCAGCCTCAATTACTTCATGTCCGCAAGCTTCCAGAATTTCACGAATTAGCTCGCGATTAGGAAGATTGTCCTCTGCCACCAAAATCTTACTCATGACTGTCCCGCGGACCTAGCCAACTTCGATTGATCTAGTGCCTTGCGAACCTCGGCCAATAGATCGGTTTTCCAGCCGCCATCTTTCCGAAACAACGCGCAAGTCTCACGCTGCAATAGTTTCAGCTCTTCATTGGTAAGGTCTTTCGCCGTAACCACAAAAACAGGAATAACTCCCAGCGCGGGGTTCTCCTTTATCTTGCTCAGGACCTCAAAGCCGTCCATTTCGGGCATTACCAAGTCCAGCAGGATTGCATCCACATGAACTTCGGAGAGAAGCCGGAAGGCTTCTTTGCCACTCGACGCAAGATGAGGCGTGTAACCGCTTGACGACAAGATATCGCTCACAAGATCACGTGTTTCGCGATCATCGTCGACTACCAGGACGTTACTCAACGTTCCTGCCTGTGGCCGCACATGTTTACGAACCGCCTCGAGAAGAGCAGATTTTTGGACAGGTTTCACCAGATACTCTGCCGCGCCCAGAGTGAACCCCATTTGTTTCTGATCAACTACTGAGACCACGATCACGGGTATGTGTGCAACGTCGGGTGTGTTCTTTAGTTTGAAGAGGGTTTCGAAACCGCTTCCGCCCGGCATCAATATGTCCAACGTTATGGCGCTAGGACGTAATTGACGTGCCTTCTCGATGACCTCTGCACCCGAAGCAGCAGAGGCAACGTCGTAGCCCTCCGTTTCCAAGTAGCTGGCTAAGAGTTCGCGTGCCGGTGATTCATCATCCACAACCAGAATCAGCGGTTTTCCGCCTTGACGTCGCACATCCGTACCATTGTCGTGGGCTGAGAGAATTGCTGGCCGCAACTCTGGTACAGCCCGACCTCTTGGTAAGGTGAAGCTGAAACAGCTGCCTTTACCCAGATCGCTGGCTACGCTGATGGTTCCACCTTGCCGCTCCACCAAGCGCCTGGTGATGGCCAGACCCAGTCCAGTCCCTTCCTTCACGCCGCGCGTAGTCTCGCTAGCCTGCCGAAATTCCTCGAAAATCATCTGCTGATCTTCTGGCCGGATGCCGACGCCGGTATCGCTGACCGAGATACGGACCAGATTGCCATCCATCGCAGATTGAACTCGCACTGATCCGCCATCAGGCGTGAACTTCAATGCATTGCTAAGGAGGTTGTAAAGGACTTGCTTGAAACGAACCCGATCCGCGTAAACGGACGTGTCCTCTCCTAACTGTTCGATGCGGATGTTCTTTGCCATCGCCAAGGGCCGAATTACCGACAATACTTCCGGCAAGGTTTCCGAAACGCTGAAACTTTCGCATCGCAATTCGAGCAATCCCGACTCGATCTTCGACAGGTCCAGGATGTCATTGATCAGCTGCAGCAGGTGGCGGGCGCCGTTGCGCACGTGTCCTACGAAACGCCCTTGCTTATCGGTGAGAGTTCCTGCCGTGTTCTCGGCCAGGAGATCGGAAAAGCCAATGATCGCATTGAGCGGAGTCCGAAGCTCGTGGCTCATGCTGGCGAGGAACTGGCTTTTCAATTGAGTAGCGCGTTGCACCTCACGGTTCTGTAACTCCAGTTCTTTGTTGGCAGAAGCCAGCTGCGCAGTGCGTTCCTGGACACGCTGTTCCAACTGGTCATGTGCCTTTCGCAAAGCTCGTTCCCGCTCTTCAATCTGGCTCAACATCTCATTGAACGCTTGGATCAGGATGCCCGGTTCATCACGATTACCGGTTGCAGCTGCGCGAATGGAATAATTTTTGTCACGAGAAACGATCCGAGCAATTTCTGCCAAATGTACGATAGGGTTAACCACCGCACGTTGGAACACCGATGCCGCCAGATGTGCCGCGATGAGACACGCCAACAAGACCAGAGCCGCGATTCCCGCGTATCGTTTCAGGCGATGATTCATCTCCTGTAGGTCAGAACGAATGTAGACGGTTCCAGCTGGCTCCCCTTGGAACACAATCCTGCGGACAACGATGAGTTCTCCGTTCTCGAAACGGTGAAACTCTGATTGACCGGCGGGAATGGCAGGCAGGGTTGGGATTTGCCCCCGGTCATGGCGCCAATATGCGGCGAAGGGCCGGCCATCGAGCTGATAGATGCCAGCCGACACGATATTGGGGGCGACTTGCAATGCCGACAACGTGTTCTGTGCCGATTGCGGGTCACTGAACAGCAGTGCGGAGACGCTATTGGAACCAGTGATCTGAGCCTGAATAGAAAGGTTGTGCACCATTGCCTGACGAAAGGTGACTACGTCGTAAGCCACAAAGGCCGCACAGGCCATGAACAAGACTGCGCCACTGACCAGGATGTTCATCATGGTCAGTCTTTTTGTAATCGAATAGTTGCGAGCCTTGATCATCCGTTATCAGCCGCCAGGCTGATAATTCCTTTCCACCCGAATGGCTACTTTCAAAAGTTGCGAACTGAGAGTCAGGCCGGCACGCTCGGCGGTGGTGAGGTTGACCTGGAAGCGCACCCGGCTGGAATCCACCACGAACTCGACCATTCCTCCGCGCTCCGTGAACCGGGGCATGTCACTAACTGTCAAGACGCTTGTCTTGGAAAGTACGGTCAGGATCTCTTTGAGCCGGCTCTCCTCCGACGAACTGATAAAAACAATGCGACAGCTCGCCGCATCGTTGGGTTTTGCAATACGTTTAATGACAACCTTCTTGCCATTTATGTTTTCGCCGGCAATTGTGGTGTCAAAAGTTGTCCGGAAGGGATCTTGCCCGAGCACACAAATGGGAAAGGAATCGGCAGCGGAGGATGTACTTTTGTCGGGCCATTCCACGAATTTGCCAAGTTTGTACAGGTACGCTGCCTTGACCTCATATTCGGTCGGGGTAGAGTGTTGGGCGTACAAGATTGGCACCGCATGGAGTGACCACACGAGGATTACGACCACAGCCAGGATGCGCAAGACGTGGCATGAGTGGCTGCCAGTTATCCGGCATGACTTTGTGGGGTTTGAGAAAACGCTGTCGTGGGTCTGCTCTCTCATCACCTTTGCCATATTTGCCACGTTAGCTTTACGTAGGCGCTTCGCCGCATCCCGACAAGAGATCCAAGATCTCCGCCGGACTCGGCATGATGTGGTTGAAACAGGTTTTGTCCCACGACTGACAAGTTCAGAGATCGTGTGGCCTGCCAGCTGAACTGCACATCTGATGTTGTGTAGGCTGCTACCTGTTGGGCCGGCAGAGCGCTCACATAGCGAAAGGTCTGATCAACCTCCAGCTTCTTCGGCAGATCCAACGAAGATTGGATTGCCACCTGGTGATGCGGGCTCGAGCCCTGAATCGAACTCGCCGTCGAGATATCCTGACTTCCGCTGTCGTGGTTCAAGTCGATATGCAAAAAAGAATAGGAGCCCCTCAAACGCCACCAGCGGGTGGGTGTCCAATCGGGCGCGATTTCGAATCCACTCGTATTGCCCATTAACCCATTGCGGAAATACAAGGGGACGACAGTATGCGCGGGAGGCGGCGAGGTCTCGGCGAATGGGGTACCGGGCTCAATGCTGAGAAGATCGGCGTAGTTGTTGTAAAAGGCTGCGATATCCAGGTAGAACTTAGGCTTTATCAGGCTGCGATACCCGACCTCGTAGCCAATCAAGTTTTCCGAAGTAAATTTTCGGTCCCCGATGATGCGGTAGAAAGTTAGCGGATTGGACATAAACAATCCGGTGATTTGGAGGTCTTCCTCGACCCGCGAAGGGGTGCGAACGGCTCGAGTGACGGCGCCCCAGAAGGTTTGCCGCGAGTTGGGTGTCCACAGGACACGTGCGCTCGGCTGGAGTTCGAACCCGGTGTAATTATTGTGCAGGAACTTAGATCCGACGGTTAATGACAGCCGATTTCGAACGATCGGGATTTCATCTTGAATAAATGCGTTATACAGCTTGTCTGTGAGGTGATTCGGCGTGAATACCACCGTCGGAACTACCTGGGTAGCATTGCCGGAACTGATGCGGGTTCCGAGACCCCACAAAAAGTCCTGCCCCCACGAGAGTTTCAGATGGTGGACGAAATCGACGTCAAAGGTATCGCGAGACTCGGCAAAGTTCGCCTGAGTTCGATTGGTGCGGTCGTAATAGGTTTGGAGTTCAATGTCAGAACGATTACTAAACACACGCTTCCAGCGACCCATCAGGTTGCCGCCGGCCAGTTCCGCGTTCTGTTCCACATCGGTGGTGTATGGCGCCGAGTAACTTGTGATCTGGAGCCTTTGTCCGGCCTCACCTCTATAAAGGTCACCCTGAAGCGTGAATGTATCGCGATCGTTTGAATCCAGATCAGCCCGAAATCCAGTCTGGCCCATCCGCCAATCATCGAATTGTCTTCCGTCAGAATGAAACTCGGGACCGCGGGTGAAGGCTTTTCCATAAACCCGGTAATTAAAGTTCCGTCCGTTCCCGGATCCATAGCGAAAATTGACAAATCCCTGGTCGAGATTTCCGCCTCCGCTGGATATCAGCGTCCCATAAGTCTCTTTGGCATTTTTTGTGATGATGTTTATGACGGCATTGACAGCGTTTGCTCCCCAGATGGTACCTCCGGGGCCTCGAATGACTTCAATGCGTTCAATATCCTCGAGCAGTGTGTCTTGAACCTGCCAGTAAACGCCGGCGAAGAGCGGAGTGTAAACGGTCCGGCCATCGATTAGCACAAGGACAGATCGAGAGAGGGCACTTCCGAATCCTCGTACACCAAGCGACCACGTATTCGAGTCGACTCGTGCAACTTCGACGCCAGGCGCCAGACGAAGCGCCTCGGGGATGCTGGTGGCGCCGGATCGGCGGATATCTTCCTGGGTGATGACATAGATTGCCGCCGGAGTTTGACTGGCCTTCACCGGCTGTTTGGAGACGGTTGTAACCTCGATCTCTCCAAGCTCCTCCAGGCTTACTTGGGTGAGAGGGACTTCTGGTTTGGGATTGTCGTTTCCTCGGCTCGGCTTGACCAGGACGGTCAGCAGAAGCAGGAATATCAAGATCTTGAGGATGGGGAATGTGACCGTTCCTGCGACGGCATGAGTGAGGCCGCTGAAGGAACGGTATGACGATGTGTTCATGAGCGGCATACCCTCAAGAGGTATGGTGCTTGATAGTCAAAGCGGAACTCAATCGTTATGGGAGTAGAGTGGGTACGGAAGTAATACGGGACTTACTCTATAGAATCCAGCTGGCCAAGATATCTAAGGAGGCTTAAAGAGGGATATGTCAGAAAGTGGTATCAACTTACTAGGCCATAACTATATATAGCCGAATACAACCCACTCAGTTATGTAACAAGGACTGACTGTTTTTCCCAGCCGCGAAGCGGCGCAAGAATGCAGCACACGGCGCCAGCCGTGGGTGGGCGTGCAAGAAGCGACCAGCCCCGCAGGGGCCGACAGAAACAAAATCTTGAAGGAACTCCGGCTCGATGGTTTGACGCCTTGCGTGCGGAACAACATAGGCAGCGGGATGTTGGCAGATGTATGAGGCAGAATCCTTCGCCCTGTTGGGGCTCTCCCTCCCTCGTAGCAGACCCACGGCTCACGCCGTGGGCTGCATTCTTGCGCCGCTTCGCAGCTTCATATATCACGGTAAACGAAGGTAACTTTCGCGCCATTTGTTCATCGGGTAAATTTCGATAGATGACCGCCAAGCCATGGCGACAAAAGCAATTGGTCTTGATCGTGGATGACGATCTTGCTTCGCGTGAACTGCTGGCAAATTATTTGGAGCCGGAGGGATACGCCATTGTGTTGGCCTCGTCGGGAACTGAGGCTATTGAAGAAGCACGCCGGTCCTTGCCAGATCTGATCGTGACGGACGTGCTGATGCCGGGGCCGGGTGGTCTGCAAACGCTGTTTGTGTTAAAAAACACGCCAGAAACCTCAGAAATACCTGCCATCGTAGTCTCGGGGATTAATCCCAGAATCCTGGGCCTCATGCCTGCAGCGGCGTACCTGCAAAAGCCGGTTGAAAGGCAGAAATTCGTTCAGACTGTACGTAAGTGCCTTAACGCTGGTCTGCACAAATCGACTTCCGCTTAATACGGTTACGTACCCTGGGTTGCTGCTCGGCTGCGCGGCGTTTGTCCGCGCTGAACAGTCATTAACATTTGTGTGGCGGTCACATCGTCGACCGGACGGGAAAAAAAGTAGCCCTGAGCATACTCACAATTAAGTTTTAGAAGTTCATTTACTTCTTCCGAAGTCTCGGTTCCTTCCGCCACAACGCTCAATCCGAGGCTGTGCGCCAGGGCAATGATAGTGCGAACAATCGCCCGATTATCGGCATCGGTGTCTATGCTGGAAACGAATGTGCGATCGATTTTTAGCGTATTGACGGAGAATTGCCTTAAACGACTCAATGAAGAATACCCTGTACCGAAATCGTCGATGCTCAAATGCAAGCCTAATGCCTTCGCTTTTTGAAGCACGCCTTCCGGTTTGCCTTTATCGCCCATGGCGACCGTTTCGACAATTTCCAAGTGCAAAGTCGATGGTTCGAGACCGGTTTCTTCGAGAGCCGAGCTTATATCCGATATCAAACCGGGATGTGCGAACTCACGAGCAGTAACGTTGAGGCTCAATGTCAGGGGCGGATCGGAGGGAAATTGCGCTTGCCACGACCGCATTTTCTTACATGCCTCAATTCGCAGCCAGCGATTCATTGGAAGGATCAGACCACTTTCCTCCGCGACTGAAATAAATTCTGCCGGCGGCACCAAACCAATGTCCGGCTTCTGCCAACGTACCAAGGCTTCGAAGCCGGCGATCATCTTATCGGAGAGGCGCACAACCGGCTGATAGTGCACTCGAAACTCGCCGCAGTCGATGGCTTTCCGCAACTCAGTTTCTAGCTTCAGTCGCTTGACGGCGTCGGCATGCATGGCGGTATCGAACACTTCGCAGCGTGCCTTTCCCAGGGTCTTCGCCCGGTACATCGCTAAGTCTGCATCGCGAAGCAAATCTTCCGCACTCTCGTGTGGACTAGTGCTCAAGGCAATGCCCACGCTGGCAGAAGCGAACATTTCCTGTCCCAGAATGACTAGCGGAGTGGCGGCCAGAGCGTTCTGAATCCGCGTTGCCACACGTATAGCATCACTCGGATCATGTATATCTTCGATAATAATCGTAAATTCGTCGCCGCCCATTCGGGCTAACGTATTTTCTTGCTCCGTGGGGATTTCGATTGGTGGCGGTTGCCGCGCCACCGTGTCATCCTTTCGCAACGAACTGCTGAGCCGTTTTCCTACTTCGATCAGTATGTCGTCACCAGCCGCGTGACCCAGGCTATCGTTGAACTTCTTGAAGTCATCCAGGTCGACGAAGAGGACCGCAAATTTGTAATCCGGATGCCGCTTCGCGCGGCTGAATGCCCGGCTCAACCGGTCCAGGAAAAGAGCGCGATTCGGCAAGTCGGTCAGGGCATCGTGAAAGGCGTTGTGCTGAAGCCGTTGTTCGGCCCGCTTGCGCTCCGTGATGTCTCGGTTCACGATAACTAGATTGGTCGATTTTCCGTTCGCATCCCGCACTGCGCTGGCGGTCGATTCAAGGGTGCGCCAAGTGCCATCCTTGTGGCGCATTCTGTATTCGATCCGCTCTCCCTGCCCCCGTTTACGGGCTTGTTCTGCCGCGTGCGCCACGCGGGCACGATCATCGGGATGCACTTGATCCATCGCTGGCGTCGTCTGTAATTCCTGCGCGGAGTAACCGAGAACTCGCTCATAGGCCGGGCTGTTGTAAATCCTATTCGCTTTTTGGTCGACCACCGCAATCATGTCGGCCGCGTTTTCGCTGATGACGCGAAACAATTCATCCCTTGCAATCAACTGCCTCCGAACTGACTGGATTTGAAACTGTTGGTAAAGCGAATAGATGTCAAACAGCAACACTAGTCCGAGTAACCCCCATGCCGATTGCCGGATTTGGAACCCGTAAAAGCTGTCCGTACCATGCAGCAACGGAAGCGCAAAAGAAGCTATGCCTCCGGTCAGCAGCATTGTAATGACAACTACGAAGGACCACAGCCACCACTCTTTGCGTTCCATTTGCTTCATGCGTGAGTTCTTCGCATTGAGCGGGTAAGGCCGCCGTGAGCGGGGT
>DATHJP010000503.1:0-9546 GCA_035489695.1 Terriglobales bacterium | reverse complement strand
ACCGAAACGGCCCAGATCGCCATCCAATCGGCGCTCACCGGACACCTGGTATTCACCACCGTTCACGCCAATAACGTGGTGGACGTGATTGGCCGCTTTCTGAATATGGGCGTGGAGCCTTACAATTTTGTTTCAGCGTTGAACTGTATTCTGGCCCAGCGGCTGGTGCGCATTATTTGCGAATCCTGCCGCACCGTGGTGCATTATCCACCAGAGATGCTTGAGGCCAGCGGCCTCGATCCGAAGCAGTGGTCGGAGATGTCATTTTACGAAGGCCAGGGGTGCATTGAGTGCGCGGGTACAGGATTTCGCGGACGTACCGCCATTCACGAACTGCTTGACTTGAGCGACCGCATCCGGGAGATGATTCTGGCCAAGAAGCCAACCTCGGAAATCCGGCGCGCCGCTCGCGAAGAAGGAATGCGGTTCCTGCGCGAGTCTGCTCTGGACAAAGTCAGAGCGGGCACAACCACGCTGAAGGAGATCAATAAAGTTACTTTCATCGAAAGTACACGGTAGGGCGCGAAGTAGTCATTAACAGGCGTGCCCTTCCAGCTATTGCATTTCTTTGCGTGACAGAGTTTGATTTGAACGACCTCTCCTAACATGAGTCCGAAGTTAAATTCCGGATCCAAGCCCAAACTGGCCTGCGAAGTTGCCGCGGATCGTGTGCTCGCTGGCCGGGTTTCCGATAGTGGCGACGTAGTAGCCGAGTGCGCGTCCCATGAACTTGCGCCCGGCAGTGTGGTTCCAGACTTGATTGAGACCAATCTGCGCCAACGCAGCGCGGTCTATAAGACTATTGCCGACACTTTGAGCCGGGTAGGCGGCCGCTCGCGCGATGTGATAGCGGTGCTTCCCGACGCGGCGATCCGCGTAGTACTGCTCGATTTTGACGCGCTTCCCACAAATCACGCGGAAGCCGAAGGCGTGGTCCGTTTCCGGCTTAAGAAATCCCTGCCCTTCGACGTGGATAAGGCCAAGGTTTCTTATCACGCACAGATCTCCGGCGGGAATGTCCGAGTGATCGCAGCCGTGGCTCTTTCCAGCGTCATCGAGGATTACGAAGCTGCGTTTCGCGAGGCGGGATACAGTCCGGGTGTGGTGATGCCTTCGATGTTGGCTGCACTGGGCGCCGCCGCTTCAACCGGTCCGACCCTGGTCATCAAAGTAGACGCCCGCACTACGAGTATTGCCATCCTCGATAAGCAACAGTTATTGCTTTTTCGCACTCTGGAAAATACTCGCGGGGTTACCATCACCGGCGAGCAACTCGCAGAGGAAGTCTATCCATCGGTGGTTTTCTTTCAGGACACATATCATCTGAACATCGATAAAATTTTCGTGGCGGGTTTACCGGAATCGGGAGGCGCAGCGCCGGCTTTGCGTGCTCAAACTGGCGCCGAAGTCAAGGAATTGGTGGGCTCATCGCAATTGGGGAAAAGCGTCGGCTCCATCCCCAAGTGGAGAATGGCGGGCGTGGTCGGGGCTCTGCTTTCATAAGAAGATGCGCGTAGACATCAATCTCGCAACCCAGCCGTACCAGGATGCAAGACGTTTCTGGTTGCGCTGGGGCGGAGCGCTGGTCGCGCTCGGCCTGCTCACGTTAATACTGGTTTACAGCGCACTCACTGGTTGGGTCAGCGCACGTAAGGATCGAGACCTAATCCGCCAGCGCCAGGCCCAGATCGCCGCCCGCGACCAGGAAAAGACACAGGCCGAAGCGCTGCTGAACCGGCCGGAAAACCGCAGCACTCGCGACCGCTCTCAATTTCTCAATGAACTGTTCCAGCGCAAGGCTTTCTCCTGGACAAAAGTTTTCGAAGATCTCGAACGAGTCATGCCGCCGAGGCTGCATGTAGTCTCAATTCGTCCGGAAATGGGAGCGGACGCGGGGCTGAATATCAAGCTGGTGGTCGCGGGAGAGTCGCGCGAACGCGCTTTGGAACTGGTGCGCAAGATGGAAGCCTCGCAGCGCTTCCAGCAGACCCGGATCGACCAGGAGACGTCTGAAGTCAGGCAGACCCCGGGCGATAATGTGCAATTCGATATCAGCGCTGTATATATCCCGGAAGTGCCAGGCACAGGTAAGGGCGGTGCACCGTAATGCCAGATCTCGGAAATACTCGGCGGAAGCTAAAGTTGACGATTGCCTTCTTGCTGGTGGTGGATTTGGCAGCGGCAGCCGTGCTGTTGTCCCCAATCGTCGGCTCAGAAAAATCACGCCTGGCCGAAATGGACAGGCTCTGGAAAGAGTTGCAGGCCAAGACCCGGCAGGTGGAACCATTGCGCGGTATGGATAAGAAGGTTGTGCTTGCCCAGAAACAGATTGATGAATTCTACCAACAGCGGCTGACCAGCCAGGACTCGATCATCTCCAGCGAGTTGGGTAAGGTGGCGGCTCAGAGCGGCGTTAAGATCTCCGAGATCAAGTACAAAGTGAAAGATCCGGAGCCCATCGGTTTGCGTCCCATGGAAATTGAAGCCAACCTCTCGGGCGACTACCTGCAACTGGTACGCTTTATTAACGCGCTGGAACGCGACCAGTTATTTTTTACGATTGACAGCGTTCTACTCGGCGGCGAGCAGGGTGGGGTAGTAAAGCTGCAGATGAAACTGGAAACTTTTCTGAAGGCAAGTGCTTAGGTGAAAATTGGCGCCGAAAACCGAACCAAGCTGATTTCAGCCGTCGTGTTGATGGTTCTGGCGCTGATTCTCCTGGGACGATGGATGTTCAGTTCCGGCGGGGATTCCCCCGCAGCGGCAAACTCGCCGGCAACCGTTGCGGCGCCCACAACGCTGCCACCGGCTGTGAGAGCTCGGGTGCGGGGCAAAAAAGCCAATGACGCATCGCGCTCGCTCGATCCTTCGCTGCGTTATGACTGGCTGAAGGCCAGCGAAGCCACCAAGTACGAGGGCAAAGGACGAAATATTTTTCGCGCCCAGATAGATATTCCGCGTCCGGATCCAAGTTTCACGACCAAATTGCCACCACCCCAACCAACCGGCCCTCCGCCCCCTCCCCCGATCAATCTGAAGTTTTTTGGATTCGCCAGCAAGCCGGGAGAGCCCAAGAAAATTTTCCTTTCGCAGGGCGAGGACGTGTTTATTGCGGGGGAAGGGGAAATCGTGGATCGGCGTTATCGAATTCTACGCATCTCTCCCATGTCGGTCGAAGTGGAAGATGTGCTCAACAACAACCATCAGAGTATTCCGCTGACGCAGGGATAACTCCGCGGAACGAAAAGATAGGCTTTTAATTCGGTTCAATTTGATGCTGTCTAACCCTAAATTCTCGCGCCCGAGCCGTTCGAAGCAGCGTTCGCAGAGTGGTTATATTCTGCTTCTGCTGATGCTGGGCGTAACGTTGCTGGCGATTGCAGCCGCGGCGATTGCACCCACTCTGGCTTTCCAGATTCGTCGCGACCGCGAGGAAGAACTGATTCACCGCGGAGTGCAGTATTCGCGGGCAGTTCGGCGATACGTCAAGAAATTCGGACGTTATCCGACGCGTCTGGAAGAATTGGAGAGCACCAACAATCTCCGCTTTCTGCGCCGGCAGTACAAGGATCCGATCACGGGGAAGGATTTCAAATTACTTCATCTGGGAGAAGTGCAGATCAATTTCGGAGCTGGCGTTGCCGGAGCCACTTCCCCTGGCGCCAATCCTGGCGTCCCGACGTTGGGTGGGGCGGCAATGGGCTTCAACAGAGGGCCAAACAATCAATCCGTCAGTACTGCCGCGCCCCCGACCTCTGGGGAAGATACAGTTGGTCCAACCGATGCCGCAGCGGCCAACGCACAGCGTGAGGGCGGTGCGCCGGAAGTTATGCTTTCGAGCACGGTATTTGGAGGCGGTCCGATTGTGGGAGTGGCCAGCACCAGTAAAGACCAGAGCATTCGAGAATTTAATAAAAAGAAACACTATGACCAATGGCAGTTCATTTATGATCCGGCAACCGATCGCGGAGGACTGCTCAACACACCAGCGCAGCCTCCCCTACAAGGCGTGACTCCCAACGCGCAAGCGGGTGCTGCCGGAAGTACTCCCGTCAATTCTCCAGTTCAACCTGGCCCACAAACACAGCCGGATGCACAACCGCCACAATAAAAAAGCCTCATCGCAATCGATGAGGCTTTTCGAACTCTCTCATCTCACGTAGTGGCAGGCGACTCGCCTGCCCAGCTAGGGGACGAACTTGCGCTCGTAGCGATTCTTCAGACGTTGAACGAAGATCCACAGCCGCAGGTACTCTTCACATTGGGATTCTCGAACTTAAATCCCGCTCCCTCGAGCGTCTCGATGTAATCCACGATGCAGCCATTGAGATACATGAGCGACGTGGCGTCCACGTACACTTTCAACCCATCCATGTCGAAGACTTTGTCCATAAGGCCGGACCCATTCTCAAATGACATGGAATAGGAGAAGCCGGAGCACCCGCCGCCGACGACCCCAACCCGCAGACCGGCAGGGGTGGGATTCTGTTGGCCCATAATCTCTTTAACTTTGGCGACCGCATTCGCAGTCAGACTGATCGGCGCTGTCTTCACTTCCGGTGTGGTCGTAGTGGCCATTCGTATCTCCTTGAAACTACTAGTCTAGCTTATTATAACAAACCCGTCCTCCAAGACCTAGCCCGGGGACCTCGTTGACCACTTGTTAGATGAATCATAGCCGCCTGTGGACTCGCGACTAAACAAACCCGCCGTGCCTTGCCAACCAGAGCTATAATCCCGGATGCGGTCCTTACCCAAAGCCGGTTGTGGGCCACAAACCCACCACGACAAGGGACCGGCTCGAAATCGGTACCGAGGTGGCCTATGTCTCCTTTGGTCTGGATGCTGGTTGTGTGGGGAGTTCTGACGGCGGTTCTAGTAATCCTCCTGATCTATCGCAGCACTCTCACCATGCAAGAGGATGATCAACTGTTCCTGGGCGATTCCGAGTCGCACATGGAAAAGGAGCAGATTCAACTGATGCACAAGGTGAACAAGATCAATCCCTTCGTGCGCTGGTTAGGAGCCGCTTCAGGGGTGCTCATCCTGGTCATAGCCGGCCTGGCTATCTATCAGGGATTGAACCAGGTGCAGTAGCTTCTGGTCTCTCGCTTCTTTCTGCTGACGAGCGCAGCGCTAAGCAGCGGAAAATCCTCGTGCGCGCTTAAGCCAAAAAAACTGGCATAAGACTGGTGCCGGGAGCGGGACTTGAACCCGCACGCTTATTAGGCACAGGCTCCTAAGACCTGCGTGTCTGCCAATTCCACCATCCCGGCCTGTTCTTCAGTATAAAACGAGAGTGTTTTATCACGAACCTGGCAGTGTGAAATCCGCTACCAGCGGCAAGTGATCGGAAGCCAACAGAGCTTTCCGGCTGCGGTGTAGTTTGAAATCTTTCAGGCTAAGAAGTTTATCGAAGTAGAAGTGATCCAGGTGAAGAAACGGAATCAGGCCTGGGTAAGTCCGGGCATGGCGCAGGAATAGCCGGGGATCGATGCTCTCGAAGTTGTCCGTCATCATCCGCGACGTCAGCCCGCGGGTCCATTCGTTGAAATCTCCCACGATTACTCTCGGTCCAGTTAATGCCGTGTGCTGAAGCAGGTCAGGGCTCAGCAATAGTCGCGCTTGATGGCGCCGCTCCATGAATCCCGTCCCTAGATGTACGTTGAACACGTGCAGTAATGCGCGCCCAGTCACGTCCACATCGACTCGCAGACAACCTCGGCGTTCTCGTCCACGGGACGTCACATCGTAGTTGCGGCAGAAGCGAACCGGGAAGCGGCTAAGCGTCATGTTGCCGTACTGGCCGCCGTAAAGTGGACGAGTCTCGCCAAAACGCCACGAATAACCCCGCAATGTATGGGCAATGTAACGCGCCTGATCGAAGTTCGGTTTGCCTGGAACGTTCACCACTTCCTGCAATGCAATCACATCGGCGTCCAACTCATGAATGACTTCGGCAATACGCTCCGGCTTGGTGCGGCGGTCCATGCCACGGCACTTGTGGATGTTGTAGGTGGCAATTCGAATTCGCGAAGCGGAGCTCATTTACTGCTGACGTTCGAGCACCCAACCCAGCAGTTCTGGAGCGCGTGCCCAGACTGGCCTCCGCTTCCATTCCTGGTAGGTGACTTTGCGGCTATGGGCAAGGTCTTTCGTGAAATCCTGTTGCAGGCGCTGAGTGAATTCTGGATCCCGTGCCGCTAGATTGACTTCGTCATTGATCCCGAAAGAGCGATTGTCAAAATTCGTCGATCCCACCACGCCCCATATACCATCGATCAGCAATATCTTGGCGTGGATCATCGCAGGTTCATATTCATGGATGGAAGCTCCAGCTTTCAACAACTTTCCGTAAGCGTGCCGGCTGGAACTCCGGGTAAGCATATGGTCGCTTCGTTTCCCAGGCACCAGTACCACCACCTCGACATTGCGCTCGCGTACGGCCCGCACCAACTCGTCAATAACACTTCTGTCGGGCAAGAAATACGGAGTAGTGATGTGAATGGTTTTTGTAGCTGATGCAAGCAACACTTGGAACAGCATGCGAGCCCGGGTGGCGCCGCCTCCTGAAGGAGTACTGTTCACTACCAGCAAATCGCCTCGACGCTCGCCTTCATGCTGTACGAAATAATCTGGTCCGATGAGGACTTCTCCGCAAGATTCGAGCCAATTTTCGGCGAACGTGGCTTGAAGATGCGGAACCGCGTCTCCCTCCACCTTGACCATGGTATCCCGCCAGCGGGGATGCT
This sequence comes from Terriglobales bacterium, assembly GCA_035489695.1. Lineage (GTDB taxonomy): Bacteria > Acidobacteriota > Terriglobia > Terriglobales > Acidobacteriaceae > 40CM-3-55-5. The sequence goes on along the minus strand of DATHJP010000503.1, from coordinate 2,794 downwards.
TCCTCTTAGCCTTGAACCAATGATCGGCCACACCAGCTCCGCCGATGAATGCGGTACAGCCGTCGATAATGAGTAGTTCGCGATGGGTTCGATTATTGAAGTGGGGCAGCTTATTCCACTTGATGCCGTTGTACCAGACGACATTTCCGCCGGCCGCTTTCAAATCCGAAAAAAACTTCTCCCTAATGCCGGCACTACCCACTCCATCCAGGACCAGGTTGACCTTTACGCCGGCCCGGGCGCGATCCGTAAGCGCAGTCACAAAGCGCTGCGCAATCTCGCCCTTCTGAAATATATAAGCTTCCAGATTCACACTTCGCTCCGCCGCCTGAATTGCTTCCAGTTCTGCTTCATAAAAAGCGGGACCGTTGGTCAGAACGGTGAGCTGCGTAGACTGGTTCGCTTTAGCGTCCACCAGTGCTTGCAGCATGTGAAGGAATTCTTCCGAGTCATTCGAGTGTGAGGGAGAGGCTGAAACTCTATAGCGAAGCCCGGGATCGAATAGAGCCACAACGATGAGGACTGCCATCGCAATAATGGACAGATACGCGATGACAATGAAGCTGGTTGAGACAGTCACTTCGGCAAACAGTATTCCGAGCATGTCCGCCACCCCTCCAGCAGGCGGACTTTAGATGCGTCTATTCAGCGAGGCTATTGCCAGCGGAACCGTTTAATCTTCAGGGGCGTTATTGGCTTTGTATGGAATAGACAATTCCATTGTTGTAATCCAGAAGGTACAACTCTCCCGCAGCATCTTGCCCAAAGCCGCTGATAAACTTCCCACTGGAAAGCAGCAGCACACGTCGCCAGCTTCCAGGCGAGACCATCCGGAGACCCCAGATCTTGCCGCTTATGTAATCACCAAACACGTAGATTCCCCGAAGCGCCGGAATGGCCGTGCCGCGATATACGTAGCCTCCGATAATTGCTTCTCCTTCGGAGTGCGAATACTCAGCGATGGGCGCCGTCAGGCCCGTCTTATCACAATTTTGGGTACCTGGAGGATAGCAATGTCTTCCTTCCATGATGTTCCACCCATAATTACGACCCTTGGTGATAATGTCGACTTCCTCGTAGCTATCTTGTCCTACGTCACCTGCGAACAATCGATGCGTGAGGCGATCGAACGAAAATCGCCAGGGATTGCGCAAGCCGTAAGCCCAGATTTCGCCGAGCGCCGGAGGATCGTTGACGAATGGATTGTCGGGCGGAATCACATACGGAGTTCCCGAGTCGATGTCAATGCGCAGCAACTTGCCCAGAAGCGTAGCCAGGTTTTGCCCGTTTCCGAATGGATCACCTCCTGAGCCGCCGTCCCCCAGCGCAATGTAGAGATAAGTATCGGAGCCGAACGCCAACTGTCCGCCGTTGTGGTTGTCGAACGGTTGATCGACGACGAGAATTATGCTTCCCGTTGGATCCGCTTTATTCGGATCATTAGCTGAGACGTGATATTCCGCAATGACGGTCTGAAGCTGCCCACTCACGCGGCGCGTGTAATTCACGAAGAAGCGGCCATTCTGCGCGTACAAAGGATGAAAAGCCAGTCCCAGCAAACCCTTCTCGCCGCCTGACTCCAGCAGATTTGTGATGTCGAGAAAAGGACTGGAGAGCAGCACCCCACCTTGAATAATCCGGACTTTGCCGGTCTGCTCGAGTATGAAGAACCGTCCCGTGCCATCATTAGGAAACTCGAAATCCACCGGACTCGTGAGCCCGGAAACCAGCTGTTGTAAAACCAGAGCAGGCGGAGCGCTGGGTTGGGATTGAGCTCCCAACCACGCCGAAGATAGACATGTCAGAAACAGGATAAGAGCAAATTTCCCTTTTCGTTTGAAAGTCTCTGAGCAGGTTGCTGCCCGAAGCCGGATTTGCATGGTCTTACCTCCTGGCTAGATCTTTACTGAGAATTCGGTGGTCGGTCAGCAGCTTGCCTGATGCGACGGCAAGCTCACGATGCGGGCTTTTGATGCAATCCCAAGGATTAGGTATACCCCATTTTATCTTGCGTCTTGTCATCCTGGGCCTCGGTTAAAGCGCAACTTCTTCTTTGTTTCCTTGTGCCATTCCCATTACACTGTGGACCATATGGCGAATCCAACGCAGCCCAACATCAAGCTGGTCAACGGTCCGGAATACCGGGAAAGCTACGCCAACAGCGTTCAGGTAAGAGTGAACGTCTGGGATTTCTTTCTGGTGTTCGGCACGCTCCAGCAGCAGACGGAGAATCACGTCGAAGTGCTTAATTTTCACGGAATTTATCTAAGCCCGCAGCAGGCCAAGGCGTTGACTTCCATCTTGCAGCAGAATGTGGCCAGTTATGAAAGCACTTTTGGCGAGATCAAACTCGACCCGCGCATGACCGCTACCGGCCCAGTACACTAGACCGCGCCTGTGCCGCGCGAATATCTCCAGCCACGCCGATTTCATTCAGCTTTGATATTCGTGTTCTTCTTTTTAGTGTTGTTTTTGTTGCACGCGCCTCTGCTCAGCCTCCCCTACTTTTGGGACGAGGCCGGATATTACGTCCCTGCTGCGCGCGATTTATTGCTCACTGGAAGTTTGATTCCGCTTTCTGCTCCTTCCAATGCGCACCCTCCTCTGGTGATGGCTTTCCTCGCGTCCTGTTGGAAATTAGCCGGCTTCGACCCCATCGTAACCCGCACCGCGATGCTGGCGATCGCTGCATTTTGTCTATCAGGCCTCTTCAGGCTGGCGGAACGAATTTCGAACATCCAAGTGGCGCTTGCCGCGACTCTCTGCACCGCCCTCTACCCTGTTTTCTTTGTGT
>DATHJP010000502.1:0-6092 GCA_035489695.1 Terriglobales bacterium | reverse complement strand
CACGTTCCTAGAATACATAGCAGAATGAACCGAAGCCTTCGCCCTCCAAGGCAAGCCCGAGAGTGTCAGAATTAAGCACACGACCAGCCCAATGAGGCACAACCGTCAAATTCAGTCTGCTGGGGTTTGGAGGCTGACTGCATTCCGGGTTCGCTTCCGGAGTGTTGGGAACCGTGCAAGTTATCCAGATCGACTCCACGCTGGCACGTCGAAGTACTTCCTGGGCGACACTTTGCCCTGCGGTGAGAATCGACGTCCGCATTTTTGACCGGTTGTAAACCGCAATCGTGATTTTCGGCCGCTCCTGGGCCGCGACTCCGGCCGGGCGGAGAACCGGCACAATCACCGCGACCGCCATCAGCCACATGTGAAGGTTTCTGGACGCGTTCGCCATCGCTCACCTCTGCGCTGGAGGTTGAGCACGGGGAGCGCGCGCATCAATGCACCGACGGTGAACTGCCTAAAACTTTGTTATGGACAACTAACCAGCTCCGGTTCTGTTACTTGCACCGGTTCGCGGTGGGCGAAGGCGTGATGGAACGACCGCCAACAGGTGTTAAACTTCACGTCCAACAGGGGAGACGCATGGAGCGGTCTGCGAAAGTGGGGCGAGTTCTGCGGTTTGAAGCCTTCGAAGTCGATCTGGAAGAGCGTGAGCTACGAAGGTCTGGCCTAAGAATCAAAATCCAGGAACAGCCATTTCAGATTTTGGTCCTGTTGTTAGAACGCCCGGGTGCTGTGCTTGCGCGTGAACCGCTGCAGAAGGCGTTGTGGCCGGATGGGACGTTTGTAGATTTTGAGCACGGTCTCAATACCGCGGTGAAGAAGCTCCGCGAGGCCCTCGGCGACTCCGCCGAAGTTCCCCACTTTGTGGAGACTGTAGCGCGACGAGGATATCGCTTCATTGGCAGTGTCGAGACTCCGGTCGCCCCGATCCCATCACCGCCCACAATGTGGCAGCGGCTGTTCACTACCAGGAACACTGTTTTGGCCGGATTAACGGTGTGTGTTCTTACACTGTCTTTTCTTTACTACAGGCATTCATCCAGACCCAAAGGAGGTCAAGCGGTTGTGACCCCCGCGGTCACCAACGTTGGCGAAAAATATACCCCAAGTCTTTCGCCGGATGGCCAGCATTTGGCCTTCGCTTGGAATGGCGGAGCCGGCCCTCACTTCAACTTGTATGTGAAAGTTGTCGGCACTGAGGAATCGTTACGACTGACCAACCAGGAGTCGCTCGACTTCAATCCGGTTTGGTCGCCCGATGGCCGCTACATCGCATTCTGTCGCATTTTAGGAGGTGCAACCGGGATTTACATTATTCCGGCATTGGGTGGTGCTGAGCGCAGAGTGCGAAATACGCTTTGGGATGATCAAGAGTTTGACGAAGTGTTTTGGTTCGGCCGTCTCTCGTGGTCCCCCGATGGAAAGTTACTCGCCTATTCTGACCGTCCATCCCGTAGCGAAGCGGCTTCTATTTTTCTACTAGCGCTCGATTCACTGGAAGTTCGCAGACTCACTTCGCCGGTGCGTTCCAGAGGCGACTTCAATCCTGAATTCTCCCCAGATGGTCAAACATTGGCCTTCGCCAGAGATTCGCAAGGTGTGCAGTCGATCTACGCCATCCCGGTTTCCGGAGGAGAGGAACAACGTCTTACCTCGGATACGACGCAGAAGTGGGGGCTGGCGTGGACTCCTGACGGTCGCGAAATAGTGTTCGCAGATAGCAGCTGGCTTTGGAAGGTATCGCTTCGCGGGGGTGAACCCGAACGACTGCAGTTCGGTCAAGACGGAGTTCAACCTTCAATTCGAGGGAACCGATTGGTCTATGTGCAGCGCAAATGGAATAAGAACATCTGGAGGAGAAATCTTAACTCGTTGGTTTCGGCCGGTCCTCCCGATCAGTTCATCTCCTCCACGAGGGGGGAAAGTGGTCCTCAGTTCTCGCCAGATGGAAGTAAGATTGCCTTCGAATCTACTCGTAGCGGCTTTTATGAAGTCTGGCTGTGCCGGAGCGACGGAAGTGGTCTCATGCAGCTCACCCACTTCAACGCTTCTGCGACTGGAACTCCACGTTGGTCGCCCGACGGACAACAGATCGCCTTCGATTCTCGCCCGGCTGGAAATGCAGACATTTTTGTCATCGATGTTCAGGGCGGCCCGCTTCATCAGCTTAACCATGAACTTTCGAGCGAAGTCGTGCCCAGTTGGTCGCGAGACGGCCGTTGGATATATTTCGCATCCGATCGCACCGGCGGTTGGGAAGTATGGAAGATGCCTTCTTCAGGTGGATCCGCTACACAAGTGACACGTCACGGCGGATTTGCGGCCTTCGAATCGCCCAACGGAAGATTCTTGTATTACGCCAAAGGCCTGACCGTTCCTGGATTGTGGCGCATCCCGGTTGACGGCGGCGAAGAGGTTGAGGTCATAAGTTCTCTGGAAGCAGGTTACTGGGGCTATTGGGTAGTGCTCGAAAACGGCATTTATTACCTCGATACGACCACGAAACCCGGAATCGCTTTCTTCGATATCTCTACCCATCGGATTACGCGAATGTTTGATCTGAAGAACCGCCCGGCTAGACAAAACCCAGCATTGGCGGTCTCCCCGGACCGGAGGACAATCCTCTACACACAATTGGATGCGACATATAGTGACATTTTTCTTGTGGAGAACTTCCAATAAACAGTGGTGCAATACAGTTCCAGCGGCTGCTCGGCGCTTCAGGGTGCCCTGTTGAAAATACCCTGGGAGCCACGCTCATAGAAAAACGGAAGACTTTTTGCCGCTAGGGTCCATAATCCCACGGGCTCGAGACAGCCAGGACTGCCGTGCCAGTATCATCGCAGGTGCCGCCCACGACCGTATAGGCCCCGCGAATCTCACTTCTGTCCTGGTTCAGCGTCCCAAGGAAAGTGAGGGTGCCGTTGTCAGTCTTAATTTCAAAGGCGACAGACGTGCCCATGATGAAGCTGCCAGAGGGAAACGTTCCAGACGTGATCGTCCCCGAACTGAAGCAGGACCCACTGAAAGTAACTGTTCCGGCGATACCAAAGCTACCCTCATCAGAGCTAGCGCTGTCCTGAGCAATGTCCCCTGCCACGTCGAATGTTCCTCCCCCGGAAGTCGTGAAGGTGCCACTCAAGATGTTGGCGATATAAGGTATCTTGATGCCGGTGACGTTTCCCTGGTCGCCGTTGGCACAGCCACCGTTGATGGTATACGTCCCGGTGAAAGCGCTGTCGGTCCCGTTGAGGGCGTCGTCGCTGATAGTGCCCGTGAAAGTAATGACCTGTCCGGCAACCGCGGCGGAAGTCAGGGACATGTCGCCGCTCGTCAGGGCGCCAGTTAGTCCGATGGTGGTCAGCCGATCGAAACAATTCGAACCTTCGACGTGCACTGTCCCACTTACCGAAACGCCGGATTGAGCGATACTGCCAGCAATCGTCGCGGGAGGCATCCCCGCCGTAGATGTAGTGCCGAATTGCCAATTGCCTGCAGCGTTCGAGCCCTGCGCTGGTGGAGCTGAAGGTGGACTTGAAGGTGGACCTGAAGGTCTTTGTCCTCCCCCGCACCCGCAGAGAAGAACGAGGGCCCAAAGCAGCCATAAAGAGCTCGTCGAATGTTTCATGGAACTTTCTCCTTGGCGCGTTTATTTTCCGTTTCGCTCTGCGGCCTGCGAACCTTGTGTCTCGAAGATCTCAGATAGGACGTGGCCCTTCATCTGAGTCGGCTGGGGTATCCCGTATAGTTTCAGAATCGTCGGCGCAATGTCGAAGACGCTGACCGTAAGCCCCGTCAGTCGAACGCCTCTCTTGATATTTGGGCCTATCGCAATGAGAGACCCGGGCACATCATCGCCATCCTCGAAGTCGTGTTTGGCAATAATGGGAGCATTGCCGCCGTGATCATGAGCTGAGTGGTACAGGTGCCGACTCTCTTCAAACTCCCGCAACGGCTTGATTCCGTGGTCAGAAATGATGAACAGATAGGTGTTTCTGTCTACGTACTGCAGGATCTTTCCGAGAACCTGGTCAAAGGCGCGGTACTGGTTAGGGAATGCATCCACACGAATGCTGTGCAGCTTGGGGTCGTAGCCTGCGTTGTAGGGCTGAATGGGATAAAGCCAGTGCCCGACGCGGTCCTCGCAGGATTGAACGAGCATGGTGAAGTCGGTTCGATGGTGGCTTAGCAGGTAGTCAAACAGCTTCGCCTGCTGAGCGCGCACTTGCGATACCTGCAGGAGCCAGTGGTCGATCGCCTCTGCCTCTTTGCCTTTCAGTTCGTCAGCAGTCGGCATGCGCGAGCAATCAATCCAGAAATCGCCCACATTCGTCTCCAGTTCAGCAACCATGCTCGGCGGGTACACCGCTGCTCCCGCTTTCACCTCCGACAGCTTCGGCGAACATAGGATCCCGTCCTCACAGTCTTTGCCACGGGTAAGCATGCCACTGATCATGTAGCCGTTTAACGGCATGACCGGGAAGGTCGCAGGCACGTTCGCCATGCCGACCGTCACACCATGTCCTGACAGAATCGACCACAGGGGTTCTCGTTGGAGCATATCGGTGCTGGCGGTCCTTCCGGCAATAACGAAACCCGTAATGCCGTTCTCCTCCGGGGGAGTACTGGTGGCAATGGCGCTGTAAACTTTTGGACAGTTCGGGGCGGAGAGGGTCCTCATTTTCCCATAGACGCCACGCTGGATAACCTCAGCAAAGTTGGGGAGCTCACCTTTTATCAACAAGGGACGAATGATGTCCCACTCCATTCCGTTGACGCCAACGACGATGACGTGGGGATGCGGCTCGGTTTGGCTCCGGGCCGGGATGACTCTCATCAACAGAAGAGCAACCACGCCGATCAGGAATTTCAGGAGACTGTTGTTGCACCGCATAGCCATTCTTACTGACATTACCCTGCCCGCCTCGTCCGTCTAATGGTACAACTCGGCTGTCGGATTTTCTGATCCACCGTTCACAAGCGCTCGACCATCTTGTAACAAGACAGCGCCCGGAAACGCCCGGATTGCTTCCATACTTCCTGTTTGACTAAAAGTTTCGCTTCCGGCGTTGTAGAGCTCAGCCGTGAAGACGCCGCTGCCGCCCGCTACTAGCACATTTCCATCTGCCAACAGTATGGCAATATGGGAATCGCGCGCCGTCACCATAACTCCGGTTGCGGTGAAGCTGCCGGCGACAACGTCGTAGACCTCTGCGCTCGATAACAGAACACCATTGACTGAGCCCCCGGTTACGAGCACGTTGCCAGAGCTCAGCAGCGTAGCCGCATGAAACGCACGCTTACTCGCCATAGTGTTAACTGCACTGAAGCTCCCGGTTGCGGAGTCGTACAGTTCTGCTGTGGCGAGTTCACCTGCCGAGTTGGAGCCGCCTGTGATAAGGACCTTTCCGTTGGCCAGGAGAGTCGCGGTATGCGAGGTGCGCGAGGTAGTCATACTTCCCGTGCCTGCAAAGGTCCCGCTATTTGGGTTGTACAGTTCAGCGGTAGCGAGCGGCCCGCTGACGTTCTGACCACCGGCGATGAGTACTTGTCCATTGCCCAGAAGCGTCGCCGTGTGAGAATCACGGCCAAGGCTCATGCTGCCCGTTGCAGTAAACGTCCCTGAAGTCGGATCATAAAGCTCAGCGCTCGAATCATGCCCACCCGCCACCAGCACCTTGCCATTAGTGAGTAGTGTAGCCGTGTGAAAAACACGGTTCACCGACATACTCCCAGTAGCTGTGAACGTGCCAGTACCGGCATCGTAGATCTCCGCAGAAGACACCGGGCAAGCCTGGTAGTAGAAATCGAACAAGCAGGGGTCGCCTCCGGCCATAAGCACTTTTCCACTCAGCAGGAGAGAGGCAGTGTGTGCCGTGCGGCCAGTACTCATACTCCCAGTGGGCCGGAATCCAGACGGCACAATGGTTACGTCAGCAGTCGCATTCTTGCTCGGGTCCTGGGTACTAGTGGCAACCACGTGAAATAACCCGGGGTTGTTAGGAGCTGTGTATTGACCGCTGCCGGTAATGGAGCCACCCGCAACTCCCTCTTCCACGCTCCAAGTGATATTCGTGCTTGGGGAA
>DATHJP010000501.1:0-3088 GCA_035489695.1 Terriglobales bacterium | reverse complement strand
GAGTGGCGCGGACCAATGATCTCCAGGCATTGCTCGACATTGGCAATATTGGTGCGACTGGAACAGCGAATCTCGTGACTCAGGCTCTCAATCTCAGCGTTTCCGCGGTGCTCTCGAAAGCCATGAGCCAGCAAGTGGGTGGAACAGGTATTGGCGGATACATGAACACCGCGCTGGCTAACAATCAAGGCGAGATCGTCATTCCAGTGCTGGTTACGGGCACGTTCAAGAATCCAAGGTTTGCACCCGATCTCCAAAAACTAGCGCAGATGAAACTCAAAGGATTAGTACCAAACTTTAATAATCCCGGAGGTGCGGCATCGGGCATTCTGGGAAACCTGCTGGGGCAGAAGGGAAATCAAACCCAGCAACCGCAACAACAGCAGCAGCAACAGCAAAACGGGGTGCAACAGATTCTTGGGCTTTTCGGCAAGAAGCCGCAGCCGAAGAATCCGCCACCACCGCCCCCCAAATAATGGGGCCCGTTGTAGGCCCGAATTCGTGCTAAGGGGCATACAGGTTTTCCTGTATGTTGGGGAAGCACGCAATATGACTAGAATACGCAGGGCCGATTTCGCGGGGGACGTCTTCGGTCACGCGCTTTTGAGTGACCCACGCACAGTAGGAACCCCTGTATCAGAAATCAGGAATCCAGGCAGTGGTTGGGACCGAGTTCAGTCGGACGGGTTTGAGCTACGGGAGTGAAAAGTATCCTCTGGCCGGAGGGGTTGAGATTATGGGAACGCGTATCTTGCTGGTGGATGATCATCCCGTGGTCAGACGCGGACTGAAGCATTTATTGGGTGTCCAACCAGGATGGGAAATCGTTGACGAAGCGGCCGACGGCGTTGAGGCGGTAGAGAAGGCGCAGCGCCTAGATCCGGATGTGGTGTTACTCGACATCAGCATGCCCAAAATGGGCGGTCTCGAAGCCTGTCGTCTTATCCGGGAAACCGCGCCAAGATGCGAGATCTTGATTCTCACTCAGCACAACTCCACGCAGATGCTGCAAGAGGCGCTCAATGCAGGGGCCCGAGGCTACGTGGTCAAGTCAAAAGCAGATAGCGACTTGCTGCAGGCGGTGCAAGCAGCGAAGGAGCATCGATCTTTCGTGGCCTTGGACTGCTAACGTGACCTCTTAGTAGTTATCTCTGCGCATCACCGCTATCCTTTTCGGCGCCGACACGCCAATGTTTCACCGGCGCTTGATAATAAAAACAGTCTTGTCGTCGATGCGGTCCACTTCACCAATCTGCTGCAGGTACTCGTCTTGCTTTACCGCATGCTTCAGGATGGCATTACATATCTCCCGCGCTGGCTCATTTTTATGCTCACGGATTACTTGCTCGATTTGTCGGCGATCCTGTTCATCGCTGCCGTCGTAAACCCCGTCTGAATGAAGGAAGAGGATATCTCCTGGGCTCATCAGGGTGATTTCCGCCACGTCCGAGGAGTTCACCTGCCTTTTCCTGAGCTTCATGGAAAAATACTTGTTCCGATCCGGATGATCTTCGGGGATTTCCAGGCCCAGGGCAAGGAACTGCACCATGCGATCCTTGTCAATCTCCATGAATTTTTCGTACTCCGCGGAAAACACCAGGGGCGGCGGATGGCCGAAATTTACGAAGCGAAAATGTCCTGTGGGTCGTAGCTCGCCGTATAGCATCGTCGCGATTTCGCGCGAACTGTCATTTGGATCCCGTCCCAGAGCGTTGCGCGCGGTGACAGACTGCGCCAGCCTGAGATTGATCTTCTCGAAAAACTGTGGCGTTGTTTTTCCGCTCCGATCAAGTTCGGAAAGCATGAAGGCGTGAAATGTATCGTGTACCGTCGACGCAATCTTCGCCGAAATGATTCCGTGTCCCTGCGCGTCCACTAAGAGCACTCCCGCGGTCGTGTAGAGCTCTTGCAGGTCTTCGGCGATTCTCAGCTGCTCTGAGCTTTTTGCCTTTCTGTACTCGACCTCCATAGCCGCGTTGTAACCCGGTCTGGATTCCAGCCACTGCACATGATCATCCACGGAATTTCGAATGTTCTGGCCTTTGGTGAGGGGCTCGAGATACTCCGCGGCCAGTTTGCGAGCGCCTGCGATGCGCGCGTCAATGTTGTAACGTTGCTGAAAATTGATGTACTCGAAGAGATCGCCGCCCACGGTTCCGGCGGGGATGGAGTTGCCGTACATATCGATCCCGGCCAGGTGCGGGATCGCTCCTTCCACCGGCATCAGCCTCTTGCGAAGGTAATCGTCAATACTGGGATCGAGCTGCGGCGTCAACATAAGCGCTTCTGTGCTGCCATCACCTTCGTGCTCATTTTTTGGAATTCACGACGAACACAATTAAATTATACGGACTTGAAAGCCGGTTAGGGATTTACACGCACAGTATCGAGATGTTGACAGATCCCGAGCGATACGCTCGGCTTGAACTCGATAGCGGGCAAGAGCATGAGATTTTCTTGCAAGGACTGAAAGAGAGGCTGCGAGTGCAATGCGATGAATTCCGGATCCGACGCAAGCCACCGCGCGTCTCTCCAGCCACACCCGACCGCCTTCCCTAAGTAATCCAGCCCAACCTCCTGCTCATTAAGTCGCGCGTAGGCAGCGCCGAGGCCGTAATACAATTGTCCAAGCGACGCTTCCCAAATCCATGACTGCGGACTGTGGGCAATTTCTGTCACGAGCTGCGTCGCTTCGTCCAGCGATTCGCGTGCGCGGGAACTCTCGCCCTTCGTTGCCTGGACTGCGCTCATCCCCGCCAGGGTGCGAGTGAGAACGCGTTGACGGCCCAACATCCGTGGATATTCCTTCACCAGACGGGACGCTCGGCGGAACTCAGTCAATGCGGCGTCAGTATGGCCTTGACGCAAGAGGACATCTCCAAGCCCGCAGGCGGTCAGGGCCAGGAATGCCTCACGGTAAACGTGATCACAGGATTCCAGGGAGGCGGTGGAAGCAGCGTACATTTCGCGCGCACCAACCATGTCCCCGCGACGTTGTTTTACGGTCGCCAGGACCGTCTGTGATCCAATAAAGTATCCGAAACCGGGTCCACGGCGCTCGATCTCCAAACAGTTCAGAAGTAACTGT
>DATHJP010000500.1:0-4624 GCA_035489695.1 Terriglobales bacterium | reverse complement strand
TGCTCTTGCGGGATTAACAATTGAGTGGCAGTTATCCAACCGTTAAATTGGTCCCGGATTCTTATTCCATTCCACAGCCCGCGCGTTTCCTGCAAAAGTTCATCAAAGCTAGACGAGGAATCGGGGACCATCGGGCAGTTTTCTTTCATTGCAAAGAGACTTGATGTTAGTACGAAAAATCTTTTCCAAAAATGCTGCCCACCACCAGTTTTAAGAGTTTGCCTAGTGAAAAGGTCAATCGTTTCTAGCGCCGTTGCCCACTGATGCTGCAAATTAGAGCGAATTTGGATTTCGATACGACGGCTTGGTATGTACCAGAGAGCAGGATTCTTGGGTTTGTACTTTACGACGAAGTGAATGCTGCGGTACGAGACTGTTTTCCTGTATCACAACGGTGCGGAATCGTACTATGCCGCTAGGGCGTTCCGTGGCTCGCTAAGGGTCTAAATTTTGCGCCGGCACATCAAACAGTCTGCCGACGGGTGGCCCACCTAAGCCGACGTTGGCTTCAAGTGGGAGTTTTAAGCTGGACAGAGTCCGCGATTTTCCTGAATGCTGATAGCTGATGGCTGTCTGTGACTGTGAACATCCCCACTCAAGCCAAAACCGGGCTTGAGTGGGCCACCCGTCTTGTTTTATTCCGCCGACCTCAGGCCGCCACCTCGAAGCGATCATGCTCCATCACCTTGGCCCATGCCGCCACGAAGTCTTTCACAAACTTCTGCTTCGAGTCGGCGCAGGCATAGACTTCGGCCAGGGCGCGCAACTGCGAGTGCGAACCGAAGATCAGATCGACACGGGTGGCGGTCCACTTGACCTGGTTCGTCTTCCGGTCGCGTCCCTCGTACACGGTTCCAGAGCCATTGGACTTTGCAGACGGCTGCCATTGCGTGCTCATGTCGAGCAAGTTGACGAAGAAGTCGTTGGTCAGTGTCTCTGGCCGCTTGGTGAAGACGCCGTGAGTGGACTTGCCGGCATTTGCGCCCAAGACGCGCAGACCGCCGACGATGACCGTCAGCTCCGGCGCAGTCAACTTCAGCATTTGTGCCTTGTCCACCAGCAACTCCTCAGGCGACAGGCGCTGTTTGCCGCGGAAATAGTTGCGGAAGCCATCCGCCTTCGGTTCGAGCGGCTCGAAGGATTCGACATCAGTTTGCTCTTGTGACGCGTCCATGCGCCCCGGCGTGAACGGGACCTTCACCTCGTGACCGGCAGCCTTCGCAGCTTTCTCGATCGCCGCATCGCCGCCGAGAACGATCAGGTCGGCAAGCGAGACCTTCTTCCCTCCAGAGGCCGAAGCGTTGAAGTCTTTTTGGATCGCTTCAAGCTTTTGCAGCACCTTCGCCAGTTCAGCCGGCTGGTTGACCTCCCAGTCCCTTTGCGGCGCGAGACGAATGCGCGCGCCGTTCGCTCCACCGCGTTTATCCGAGCCGCGGAAGGTTGACGCCGACGCCCAAGCGGTCGAGACCAGCTGGGAAACGGACAGGCCGGATGCGAGGATTTTCGACTTCAGAGCAGCGATGTCCTGCTCCCCAATCAGCGGATGATTCACAGCGGGGATCGGGTCTTGCCAAGGCAGCGGCTCCTTCGGAACCAGCGGGCCGAGATAGCGCACGATCGGGCCCATGTCGCGGTGCGTCAGCTTGAACCATGCCCGGGCAAACGCGTCTGCGAACTGATCTGGGTGCTCGTAGAACCGCCGTGAAATTTTTTCGTAAGCAGGGTCGAACCGCAAGGCGAGGTCGGTGGTCAGCATGGATGGCGCATGACGCTGTGACGGATTGTGCGCATCCGGCACCGTACCGTTACCCGCACCATTTTTTGGCGTCCACTGGTGCGCACCAGCCGGGCTCTTGGTCAGTTCCCAGTCGAAGCTGAACAGGTTGGTGAAGAAGTTGTTACTCCACTTAGTCGGCGTTTGGGTCCAAATGACTTCCAGACCGCTGCCAATAGTGTCAGCACCAAAACCTTTTCCAAATTTATTCTTCCACCCGATGCCTTGGTCCTGAATGTCGGCACCTTCTGGTTCGGCACCCACGTAGTCAGCGGGAACGGCAGCGCCGTGTGTTTTCCCGAAGGTATGCCCGCCGGCAATCAGTGCGACCGTTTCTTCGTCGTTCATGGCCATGCGCTTAAACGTTTCGCGAATGTCCCTGGCTGCTGCAACGGGATCGGGCTTTCCATTGGGCCCCTCTGGGTTCACGTAAATCAGGCCCATCTGAACCGCGCCGAGAGGACTCTGCAGGTCACGATCGCCGCTGTAGCGCTCGTCCGCCAGCCACGTGCCTTCCGGCCCCCAATTCACCTCTTCGGGCTCCCACACATCCGCGCGTCCGCCGCCGAAGCCGAAGGTCTTGAAGCCCATGTCCTCGAGCGCGACGTTGCCGGCGAGAATCATCAAGTCGGCCCACGAGATCTTGCGGCCGTATTTCTGTTTGATCGGCCAGAGCAGCCGGCGAGCCTTGTCAAGATTCACGTTGTCGGGCCAGCTATTGAGCGGGGCGAAGCGCTGCTGCCCAGCTCCGGCACCGCCGCGGCCATCGCCGATGCGATACGTGCCTGCACTGTGCCACGCCATGCGGATAAATAGCCCTCCGTAGTGGCCAAAGTCGGCCGGCCACCATTCCTGCGAATCCGTCATCAAGGCATGAAGGTCTTTGACCACGGCATTCAGGTCCAGACTTTTGAATTCCTTGGCGTAGTCGAAATCCTCGCCCATTGGATCGGACAGCGGAGAGTGCTGATGCAGAACCTTCAGGTTCACCTGGTTCGGCCACCAGTCGCGGTTCGTGGGAGCGGAGGCTCCGTGGTTGAACGGGCACTTGGATTCGGTTGACTTGTTTTGGCTCTGATCTTCGGGGGAAACAGTCCCCGATGAAGAGGCAAGTGTGTTTTCCATATGTTTTGGATTTTCCATATATTTTTCCTTTGAATTAGTTCAAAACTGTGATGATCTACGAACCCATCAGACTGCGGTTCGCACAATAGAGGTGCCGACGCGCTTTCTTGATCGGCTGTTCAACAAGCATCCACACATCTCCAGACTTAACGGGAAGTACGCTGAGCGCACTTCGCGCAGAATCCGCGGAAAATAAGCTGGCATTCACGAACAATTCGCTTACCGAGAGAACGCGAGACAGGCCTGGGCACGTCGTACCATTCCATGTCCTCAACATTGCCGCAGCGGTCGCAGATGAAGTGGTGATGGCGCATGCCCTCCAGATCGAACCGCCCGGCGCGGCCCTCGACGGCCACTTCCCGCACCAAACCCGCCTTCACCAGGTCTCGCAGATTGTTATAAGTCGTCGCCCTTGAAGACCGCGGATCCATGCGATTCACGGCTTTGAAGATTTCCGCAGCCGTCGGATGTCCCTTGTGGTCCGTGAGGAATGCCATCACCGCGTAGCGCTGCGCAGTACAGCGCAACCCGCTGCTCTCCAATGACCGTTTAATCGACGCCGGCTCCATCAGGAAGTTAGATTATATCTAATATTAGTCTTTGTCTGAAGTCAAACGTTTGGCTGCAATCTCGCGCGTTGTGTCCAGATGGACGGCTGGCCAACTCAAGCTCGGACATCCCCCACTCAAGCCAAACCCGGGCTTGAGTGGGCCACCCGCCGTCGAACTGCTATCGAACCAGAAGAGGCTTCCACTGGCGGAGGTTGCAGGGTGCGCTGAGTGCAGCTAGAGTAGGTGCGAGAGTTGGAGCTGCACATGAAAAGGGCCGTCCCGGTGGAATCTGCCTCTGCATTCATCGACGCGAAGATCAAGGAACTTGGCGACTGGCGCGGGAAGACGCTGGCGAAAGTGCGCGAGATCATACACCAGGCAGACTGTGAGATCGTCGAAGAGTGGAAGTGGATGGGGACTCCCGTCTTTTCCCACGGCGGCATCGTCTGTACGGGAGAGACATACAAGAATGTCGTCAAGATGACATTTGCCAAGGGAGCTGCGTTGAAGGATCCTTCAGGTTTATTCAACTCCAGCCTCGACGGGAATGTCAGGCGAGCCATCGACATCCGCGAAGCCGACAAGGTCGATGAGGCGGCCTTGAAGGATCTCATCCGCGCGGCAGTGGCGCTCAATCTCAAGGGCAAGAGCAAGCCGGGGACCGGGCGAGCGAGGAAGATCTGAACATCCCCACTCAAGCCAAAACCGGGCTTGAATGGGCCACCCGATCATTGATGATTTTTGATTTTTGATTGCAAATCAACAATTACAGAGTCAACAATTTCATTTCCCTGAGTCAGCGAGAGCTTGATTGGGTGAGAGAGAATCAGGCGCAGGGTTTGTGAAGTAGGCTATGCGCCGTACTCACTAGTATGCTCGCGGGTTTGTCTTTCGACACCAGTGCGGAAATTCCTGCCGAACGTGCATCTTCTTCTCGGAACATATCAGCGTAATTGCTGAACAGAATCAAAGGAACGCAGGGCATGGTTCGGCTCAAGATGCGCGCTGTTTCCAGGCCGTTCATCACCGGCATCGAGAGGTCCAGAACAACCAAGTCGGGGTGCAACTTCTCAGCTTGCTCAATCGCTTCTTGCCCGTTCTCTGCCTCTCCGCAGATTAGATAGCCATGCGCTTCAAACATGTGGCGGACGCCGTGTCTCACAATCGCGCTGTC
>DATHJP010000499.1:0-2584 GCA_035489695.1 Terriglobales bacterium | reverse complement strand
CTGTTTGAGCAGTTCGGATTCTTCCACGCTCAAGGGACCGAGGGTCTTTGGAGCGGCGATAGGCGATGGCGAGATTTGTTTTGTGTGTGGCACGGTCAGCGTCGCGAGTTTCTTGAGCGATTTCCCTTTACCGCGCAAAGTTAACATACGCATCGGAGGGATGCAAACGATGTGTCGCGAGAGTATCGGGTCAGTTTTCGATTACGCGACGCAATATAAAAGGGCGCCCCTTTTGGAGTAGGGTTTGGGTGCATGCCTCAATCCCTACGGAAAGGAACGCCCTCAATGGATAGCAAAAAGTATATCGGTATGGATGTGCACAAGGAAAGCATTTCGATTGCGGTGATGAATGGCACAGGAAAGATCGGGATGGAATGTGTCATGGAGACGAAAGCCAGCATGATTCTGCAGTTTATCGATGGGCTGCGCGGAGACGTGCACGTCACATTTGAAGAAGGAACCTCCGCGGCCTGGTTGTACGACTTGCTGAAACCGCACGTGACGAAATTGGTGGTGTGCGATCCGCGAAAGAATGCCTCCATGCTCGGGAAGATCGGCGAACCGGGAGTGCGCCGGCGGGCGGAGTTTTACTACCAACAGCTCGATGCGTTGCGGACGGTGCGTCAGGAAGTGCGGCGGGAGCTGTTGGCAGAGGCCAAGAAACACCAGGCCTGGAAACGGCTCTGTCAGATTCCTTCGATCGGTCCGATCCGGGCGGCCGTACTGCTTGGCATTCTGCAGACCCCACACCGTTTCCGCACCAAGCGGCAGCTATGGAGTTACAGCGGAGTTGGCATCGAGACCCACAGCAGCGCCGATCACCGTAGTGTCGACGGGCGGCTGCAACGAATGAAGAAACAGAGCTCCATCCGCGGACTGAACCGAAACTGCAATCACGATCTGAAGAATTTGTTTAAGGGCGCGGCGATCGTGGCCTCGAGCAAACCCGGTCCGTTTCAAGAGTTCTACACAACTTTGTTGACCAAGGGCATCAGGCCGGAGATGGCGCGTCTAACCTTGGCCAGGAAGATCGCCACCATTGTCTTGATCGTATGGAAGAGAGGAGCGTGCTTCGACGCCCAACATCTGAAACCACAAACAGCTTGAGTGTCTTTGATCGAGTCCGCTCCATCTCTGGGGATTTCTCTAGCGGTGGCCGCCGGGTTCTCGAGACACTCTGAGTCGAGAGCGAGTCTCAGCCGATTAGTTAGGCGCTGTGTGCCTCGGGCACCCAGTCTCCCACGCGACCTTAGGCCCTCTCGGATGACCAGAAAAAGCTATGGGCCACGAGTCCCAAATAGAACTATGGTCGCCAAATTTGACCACGTTCTGCTTTGTTGGTTTCGAAACTGACAGGCTTCGTCGCCAAGAAGCGATGAAAACCGCTGGCAAGGAAAACCCCAACCGCTGCGCAATCACACGGCAGCCAACCGAGCTGCTGGGGCGGAAGCTAGAACTATCTCTGCTCAATCAGGTGGGCTGGAAAACAAGAAAACATCCGGCCATGGCGAAGTATTTTTTCTTGACTTTCCCCTGCTCTGAAAATGACTCTTTCTATGCCGCTTTTTGCTGAAGCGTGACCGCGTAGCCTAGACGTTCCAGGCGGTTAACCAAGTTTCGAGTCACGTGATGTTTGTTTAGGTTGTCCAGGTAAACATCTCCGAGTTCGTTGTAGCAGACTTGGTGGGAGAGCATGTGATAGATGGCCACCAAGATCTTATGGCCCACTGCAACGGCTGCCCGCTTGTACCCACGGCGAGCCTTGAGACGGTAAAATTTGTCTCTCAGGTAAGTGCCCTTGGCTTTTGCTGCTGAGTTGGCAGCCTCCACCAGAGCAGTCTTGAGATACACATTGCCTTTGGGAATGCGGCTGCTCCTGCGCTTGCCGGCCGATTCGTTGTTCCCCGGACAAACTCCCGCCCAAGAGGACAGCTGTGAAACGCTCTCGAACACGCCCATGTCTACGCCCAGTTCGGCGATGATTGCCGCGGCCAGGGTTTCATCTATGCCCGGTATTTCCTGCAACAAGGTGAACTGCGCCGCATAGGGCTTGAGCTTCTCCTGAATGCGTTGCTCGAGAATGCCAAGATCTTCTTCCACCGTCCGGAGTCGACGCAGTTGCACGCGCAACAAGAAACGGTGGTGTTCTTCCACTTTTCCTTCCAGCGCCAGCTCCAGTTCGGGGATCTTCTTGCGCAGTTGCTTTTTGGCCAGTTCGGCCATCTCTTGCGCGGTGGCTTTGCCCTCTACAAGAGCATGCAGCATGAGTAGACCGGAGACCCCGAAAACATCCGTGGCCACACTGGCCAACTTGATATTGGCGGTCTCCAACAGCTTCAGCAGACGATTGCGCTCCGCCGTCCGACTTTCCACCAGCTTGCGACGGTACCGTGTCAAGTCGCGCAGTTCGCGAATGGGTGAGGGCGGAACGAAGCTGGGGCGGAGCAAGCCGTGGCAAAGCAAATCGGCGATCCATTCCGCATCCTTCACGTCGGTCTTGCGGCCAGGAACCTTCTTCACATGTTGCGCATTGGCGACGACGATCTCGAAGGCTCCTTCTAAAATGGCGTAGATCGGCTTCCAG
>DATHJP010000498.1:0-6102 GCA_035489695.1 Terriglobales bacterium | reverse complement strand
CGCCCAGCATGGCAGCGCCACCCGCCATGTCGTATTTCATCTTCTCCATGCCATCCGCCGGCTTGATGGAAATTCCACCGGTGTCAAACGTAATGCCTTTTCCCACCAGCCCGAGAACTGGATTGGCTGGCGCGTTCGGTGGTTCGTATCGCAATACGATCAGCGCGGGCGGTTCATCCGACCCTTGAGCCACGCCCCAGAAAGCGCCCATCTTGAGTGACTTAATCTTGTCAGCGCCATACACTTCGCACTTCAAACCGACTTCGTCGGCCATTTTGCGGGCGTGATCGGCCAACATCGTCGGCGTCATGCGATTGCTTGGTTCATTGACCAAATCGCGGGTAAAGTTTTGCGATTCGCCGATGATGGAAGCCTCGTTCATCGCTTGTTGCACACGGGCCTGCTCACCGTGCGCCACCACGGTCAAAGCATCGATTTTCTGGTCCTTGCGATCGCTCTTGTAAGTGTCGGAATCGAAATTGCCGACGAATGCCCCTTCGACAATCGCTTTCACGGCATCTTCACCGGCAATGTTATTGGGAGTGACGAAAGCAAAGCTTCGAATCCCACGAGCTTTCAGGGTACGCACCGCAGCCCCTGCCAGCCGGCGGAGCTCGAAAGTCGAAAAATCCTTGGCCTTGCCGCCACCTAAAAGCAGCAAGCGCTTGGCCTTCAGCTTGGCAGGACGATGCAGTAGCGTAGGCTCAAAAATCTTGGCCGTGACCTCACGGCTGGCGATGACATCTTTGATAGCGTCCTTGATTTCGGCCTGGTTGGCCTCGACCGAGACCTCGGTCTTGTCCATTTGGCCATGGTCGAGCGCGACCACGACGAGACATTCGGTTTGGAGTTCTGCGGGATTAGCGAACGAAAGATTTGTCTTCATAGGGAATGCTTTTAGTATCGTTTGCGAATAGGCAAAAGTGCAAGAGCCAGCCATCTGAGAGTGAGGTGGGGGCAAATGAATCAGTCCCGCTTGCGCCCTCTGGCTACTGCCTCGCGTGCTTCTTTGTCAGCAGTTTTGCGGCGCTCGGTTTCGCGCTTATCCCAGAGTTGCTTGCCTTTGGCCAGTGCCAGCTCAACCTTAACCTTCCCATTCTTGAAGTACATCCGCGTAGGGATGAGGGTGAGCCCGCGCTGCTGTGTCTTTCCGATCAGCTTGCGGATTTCCTCTTTGTGGACCAGTAGTTTCCGAGTTCGAAGCGGAGCGTGATTGAAAATGTTTCCATGCTCGTAAGGGCCGATATGACAGTTAAGCAGCCACAACTCCCCGTCTTTGAGAAGTCCATAGGAGTCTTTCAGATTGGCGCGGCCGGCCCGGATGGATTTGACCTCGGTGCCAGTTAAAGCCACGCCAGCCTCAAATTTTTCCAGCAAGAAATAGTTATGGGAAGCGATCCTATTGACAGAGGCATCCCGTTGCCCGGCCGCGGTGGGGTCACGGCGGGGATTCTTCTCTGGATTGGGACGGGTCGGATGTGCGGGCTGACGGGCCATGGCTGTCAGTAAGTTATCTCACAAACGGGGAAGGGGTCGAGAAGCTGTGGCGGTGGCGGGTCTCAGGTGCCAAGTCGTACGTACCCTGACATCGGTGAGCCTGACACTTGAGACCGATTTGCAGCCTTGGCTACTGGGCCTAAGCCTACTGAGTAACTGCCACCACAGCAGTCACTTCCGAAGTATTGGAGCGATGTTATAATCACGCAGCTTTTGTCTTCTTCAACGCAAATTAAAGGTACCTGCCCAGGGCCGTGGCCGCGCCCCAGGGGAAGACTGTCTGCGAGGGACCAGTGATGAAATGCCTGATACGCCCGGCAGCTATCGTGATGCTGGTTGTGGCGATTACCCTGCCTGCCGCCGCCGATAAGGCCAAGTCCTTGTACAACAAAGGGAAGGATGCGGAGGCACGGCAGAATTACGAGCAAGCCTACGATTATTACAAGCAGGCTTATGAGCTCAAGCCCAAGGACATTCAGTACCGTGCTTCCTATGAACGGACTCGCTTCCTGGCCGGAGCATCGCATGTACACCGCGGCCAATTGTTGCGCGATGCAGGTAAGTTGGACGAAGCGATGGCGGAGTTCCGGAAAGCAGCGGAAATTGATTCTGCCAGCTTCATTGCCCAACAGGAACTCCGTCGCACACAGAAGATGATCGACGCGGCAAACGCCGCGCCGTCGCCTCAAGCAGCGGTGCCTCCGAGCGTGGGCTTGCAGAAGCGATTGGACGAGGCGCAGGGTCCGGTGGATCTGGCGCCGATCTCCAACGTCCCTATCACCCTGAAACTCACCGAAGACACCAAGGTGATTTACGACACCGTGGGCAAGCTGGCGGGAATCAACGTGTTGTTCGATCCCGACTACACTTCACGACGCATCCGCATCGAACTGAATGGGGTGACGCTGGAAGAAGCGTTGCAGATCATCGCGTTGGAGTCGAAAACATTCTGGCGGCCGGTAACGCCCAACACCATTTTTGTCGCCAGCGACACGCCGGCGAAGCGCAAGGACATTGAACAGAGCGTCATCAAAACTTTTTACCTGGCCAATCTTTCTCAACCCACCGAATTGCAAGATGTAACCAATGCGCTGCGCCAGATTCTCGAGATCTCCCGCATTCAGCCATTGAATACCCAAGGAGCACTGGTGGTGCGCGGCACGCCCGACCAGATCGCGCTGGCGGAAAAACTGGTGGGCGACCTCGACAAGGCCAAGTCGGAAGTGATCGTGGAAGTGGCGGTTATGCAAATCAGCCGGGACAAAATGCGTAATTTGGGCATCAGTCCGCCCACCACCCTTAGTGTCGCGTTGCAGAACAACATCAACACCACGGCTGGCACGGGTACAACTACGGGCACAACCACATCGACCACCGGGACTCCCAACCAGATCAACCTCAACCGGCTGGGAAACCTGGCCGCGACGGATTTCACGGTGACAATCCCACCGGCGACGGCGACGGCGTTATTCAGTGATAGCAGCGTGAAGCTAATCCAAAATCCCCAGATACGCGCAGTCGATGGGCAAAAAGCCTCGCTCAAAATTGGTGACCGCGTCCCAGTAGCTACTGGATCATTCCAGCCTGGCATTGGTGGCGTGGGCATCAATCCGCTGGTGAATACGCAATTTCAATATCTCGATGTGGGCGTGAATATTGACATCACGCCCAGGGTGCATGCTGGACGGGAAGTCACACTAAAAGTGATGTTGGATATTTCGTCAGTGACATCGCGAGTCAACATTGGCGGCATTGACCAGCCAGTAATCGGCCAGAGAAAGATCGAACACGAAATTCGGCTGAAGGAAGGGGAAGTAAATCTGCTGGGCGGTATTTTGGAGGACCAGGACATCAAATCGCTCAGCGGGATTCCGGGGCTGGCGCAGGTTCCGATTCTGAAGTATCTGTTTTCGCAAACCAATACCGAGCACAAGGAAAATGAAATCGTTTTTGCGCTGATCCCGCACATCATTCGCGGACAGGAACTGAGCGACCTGAATCAAAAGGCATTGCAGGTGGGGACGGCCAGTGCAATTGAATTGCGACGCGTAAGCCGGCCGGCAACTCCGGCTGCCGCGCCGGGCCAGACTCCCGCTCCGGCGTCGCCGTCGCCAGCTCCGACGACTCCGCCGCCTGCAAACCCGCAACGGAGTTCGCCTCCCCAGGCAGCAGCGCCGGGAGGGGCAGCTTTCGTATTCGACCCGCCGGCTATCACTCAACCAGCGGGAGCTACATTTGCGGTGAATGTGCTGCTGACAGGGGCGCAAAACGTATATTCCGTGCCTTTGCAGGTCAGCTACAATCCCAAAATTTTACAAGTGGTGAACATCTCCAACGGAGGTTTTCTCTCGCAAGACGGACAGGCCGTCGCATTAGTTCATCGCGACGATGATCAGAGTGGAGCGCTGCAAATTACCGCCACCCGGCCGCCTGGGTCGGGAGGCATTTCCGGACAAGGCGCGGTCGTGACTCTGACTTTTCTAGCTAAAGCCAGCGGACAGTCCGCACTGACGATCTCAAAAGGTGGTGCCCGCGATCCAGCGATGCAGGCCCTCCCCGTGGCTGGAGGAGTGGCAACGGTTAGCGTGCAATAGCGGCACACGCAGGACGTCCTCGCGATTGCCGGCGACCGAGTATTCAACATGAAATCAACAGCTCGAAAAATTATTTCTTCCCCAAGAACGCGCGGATTCACCCTGATCGAGTTGATCGTGGCGACGGCGATTCTGATGATCCTGACGGGAATGGCCCTTCCCCTGGCGCGAGTATCTATTAAGCGGGAAAGAGAACACGAATTGCGACGCGACTTGTGGGAGATGCGCGACGCCATTGACCGCTACAAAGACGCTGCCGACCGCAGTGCATTTCAAACAAAGGTGGGAACCGAAGGCTATCCGCCGGATTTGGAAACACTGGTGAAGGGTGTGGACGTCGGTGGCAAGAAAGTGCGTTTCCTGCGCAGCATACCAACAGATCCGATGACGGGAACGACGGAGTGGGGACTACGGTCTATGAACGACGATCCAGCTTCCGATTCCTGGGGCGGACAAAACGTATTTGATGTCTACACCAAATCGCAAGCCACTGGGCTCGATGGCACACCGTATAAGGATTGGTAAATGGCAGTGTTCCACAAGCAGAAAGATCGGAGCCGTGGCTTCACTCTAATCGAGCTGATGATCGTCATCAGCCTGATTCTGATCCTGGTTTCCATTTCAATTCCGGCTTACAACACGTCCATTCTGCGGGCGAAAGAATCCGTCTTGATGCAGAATTTGTTCACCCTTCGTTCCCTGATCTCGCAGTACACACTGGACAAGCAGAAGGCTCCGCAGGCGCTCGAAGATCTAGTACAGGCAGGTTATATCAAGCAAATCCCAATCGATCCGTTTACCGGCAAGAACGATAGTTGGACCGTCGACCAGGAAGATTACTCATTGTCAGTCGATCAGCAGGAAACGGGAATTACCGACGTACACAGTGGATCGGCTCTTATATCCAGCAGTGGCACCGCTTATAGCAGTTGGTAGCGCAACCAATTCGCATCGTCTTCCCAAGAGTCCTGCCGATTTGAACACTTCTGGCTAAAGCACTACCATCTTGTCTATGCCAGTGGAAACCGAGATCACATCTTCAACCTACGCTCCCATTCGGGCGCCGCGAGGCACAACGCTTTCCTGCAAGGGGTGGCAACAGGAAGCGGCTATGCGCATGCTCATGAATAATCTCGACGAAGAGGTAGGAGAGCGCCCGAGGGACTTGGTCGTCTATGGCGGAACCGGGCGCGCGGCCCGTAGTTGGGAGGCCTATCACGCGATCGTGAGTGCGCTGAAGAATCTTGAGAATGACGAAACCTTACTAGTGCAATCCGGAAAACCGGTGGGTATTTTTAAAACCCACGAGTACGCGCCGCGGGTTCTGATCGCGAATTCCAACCTGGTGGGGCATTGGTCTAATTGGGAGAAGTTTAACGAACTGGAGCGCGCCGGCCTCATGATGTACGGGCAGATGACGGCAGGCTCGTGGATTTACATCGGTTCGCAAGGAATTGTGCAGGGAACTTTTGAGACCTTCGCTGCTGCCGGCGAAAAACATTTTGGCGGTGACCTGAGTGGCAAATTGATCGTAAGCGGCGGGATGGGCGGCATGGGGGGCGCCCAGCCTCTGGCCGCGACCATGACTGGCGCCGCTTTCCTGGGAATTGAGGTTGATCCAGAACGCATCAAGAAACGATTGAAGAACGGCTATTGCGACTTCATGGTCACGTCGCTTGATGAGGCGCTGCGCATTCTAAAGAACGCGATCCGCAAAAAAGAGAATGTTTCCGTCGGACTGGTAGGGAATTGTGCTGACATCATTCCGGAACTGGCAGCGCGAGGTGTGGTGCCGGATATCCTCACCGATCAAACCTCCGCTCACGATCCGCTGAATGGTTATGTACCGAACGGAATGACGCTCTCAGCGGCGTTGGAACTTCGCAAGCGCGATCCCGTCGGTTACCAGGAACTCTCGCTCGATGCAATCGCACAACACGTCGAAGGAATGCTGCGGCTGCAAAAAATGGGGGCGGTCACTTTCGATTATGGCAACAATATCAGGACCTTT
>DATHJP010000497.1:0-3732 GCA_035489695.1 Terriglobales bacterium | reverse complement strand
TCCCCGGGTGCCGAGATACTTCTCGAAATGATTCCACGTCATCTCGAGCATCTCTTCCACCGGTCTTCTCTCTCGGGCCCGCGAGCAATACGAACTGGGACGTGAACGCCGGTCCGATAATGCTGGTGTCCATGGGAAGCGGATTCGATAGCGCCGCAATTGTGCTTCCCGAAGTCACCGATAGCACGATGGAGGCAGTTCAGGGAATTGCTCCGCCCCTCTCTGGCCTGGTATTCGAAGTGTTTGGTCGAAGTGGCAGTGTCGGCTCGAGCACAGTTACGTCCTTGACGACGACGGGTAACGCCCGGGATTGCTATGCGTGGCCTGCTGCTCGGGTGCAGTCCGCGCACGCTAGCTGGCGCGTTGGACTGGTGCGCGGAAACGTGAAGGTCATTGCGCTTGATTCCATCGGATCGTTGTCAAGTGCTGACTCGGCAACTCTTGCTGCGTCTCTCGCTCAGAGTGCGGCGACACTTCCAGTGTCCGCGGATCCTGTATTCAGGAGATTGCCTTTCAGAGTCCGATCGGCCTACACATTTCGATTGGATTCTACCGAAGTGGTAATTGCCGACATCGTGCGATCGCTGAACGAGGAAGCGAACCCTCGTATAGAAGATCTTTTTCTCATTGGAGAAAAACCCATTGATGCAACGGGTAAGTATACCATCGGATACTTCAATCGAATCGCCGGTGCCGAAGAGACGATACAGGCGACAGAGGTACTGGCCGCGATAGAGATGAAAGCATCGAAACGACCTGCCGTGATAGTAAACGTTGAATCGGAAGACGGCACGCAGCTTGGATTTATTGAGCGGGTCGCGCCTGGGCAATGGCGCTACACATGGAGAAGCGCATATGCGGACTGCTGACGGTCTGGGTCAGTCGTTTACAACCCTGTCGGTGCGCTTACGAAGTGCCACGGCAATTTGAATCTCTCAGCAAGATGTTGTGCTAATGCACGAACACCGAGCGTCTCGGTAGCGTAGTGGCCGGCGTAGATGATCACGAGATCGTTTTCGTCGGCCTGCACGGCTGTCCAGTGCGGACCTTCACCAACGATGAGTGTATCGATTCCCATTGTGCTCGCTTCTCGGAGAGTATCGGCGGCAGCTCCCGCACCTGTGCAAATCGCCCATCGTTTCGTCCTTCGCCCATTCCTTGATGGAGAGACCCTGATATCTCCGCCATTAGCGGCTGCGAATTGACGAGCGCGTGTAGCGAGCACCGACGTTTCGATATCGTTCTCTCCGCTTACGCCGATGAAGAAGTTCTCAAAGCGGGCGAACTCTCCAGTCGGTTCGAGTCCCAGCTCCCTTGCCAGAAGCACATTATTTCCGAGAGTTGGATGCCGATCGAGCGGAAGGTGGGAGGCGTAAACAGCGATGTCCGACTCAATGAGCTTTTGTACTCTTCGATATGCACTGCCCGTCAGCCTCTCGAGACCACTCCAGAACATCCCGTGATGGACCAGCAGGAGATTGGAGTTCGACGCGATTGCTGCATCAATTGAGCGGGAGGAGAAATCGACGGCTGCCGCAAGACCCCTGATCGGGGATCTATTCTCGAGCTGAACTCCGTTGAGCGCGTTTGGGTAATCTCCCGTATTGCTGGTATCCAGCAGCACATCCGCATAGCGGGCGATACTATCCAGAGGTACTGTCATATCGATGCATATTTGTGTGGACAAGTCGAATGCTCCACACTGCTACTAGCGGCTAACTTATTGGGCCACAAATGGTTATCGCTCAGGGTTGACAACCTGTTGATTAATCCGGAACGCGCATAAGCTCGAGCAAACGCTCAAGATCATCGGTCGAATAGAAATGGAAAGTCAACGTCCCCCGGTTATTGCGGCTAAGGCTTAGCGTTACATCGGTCTGGAGAAATCTGCGGAGTCTTTCCTGAACTTGCTTTGCCTCCGGAGATAAACGATCGGCGGTCCTCGGACGACCTGCCTTTTTTGTGGCCTGACCTACCGCAAGCTGGCGAAGCCGCTGCTCTAATTCTCTAACCGTCAGTCCATCTCCCACAATCTCATTGGCCAGACTCGTAATCTTGGCGTGATCATCGAGACCAAGCAGAACTTTCGCGTGGCCCATCGTCAGCTTGCCTTCCTGAAGCAGTTTTCTTACAGAAGGCGGCAGCTGGAGCACGCGAAGCATGTTCGCGATCGTCGTCCGATCCTTACCTACAGTTTCGGCGATCTGTTGTTGTGTTAGACCAAATTCGTGGGAGAGCCGATGATAGCCTTCTCCCTCTTCGATTGGGTTGAGATCGGCGCGCTGAAGATTTTCGACGAGAGCCAAAGTCAGGATCGCTTTATCGTCGATGTCTTTGATGATCGCGGGAATTTCTTTCCACCCGAGTTTCGTTGCAGCGCGCAGGCGACGTTCACCGGCGATCAACTCGAATCCGTCCTTTCCAGGGCGTCGTCGGACGGTTATCGGTTGAAGGAGTCCGCTGGCCTTGAGGCTTTCTTCGAGTTCTTGAAGCTCGTCTGAATTGCACTCTGTCCGCGGCTGAAAGGGGTTTCGCGCAACCTGAGCGATTGGTATCGATTTCAAAGCACCATCGTCGCTCGAGGCCAACCCTCCACCAGTGCCGAGAAGAGCTTCGAGTCCCCTGCCCAACCGTCTTGGCGTTTTCTCAGCGGCCACCATTGTCTCCTTGCTCTGTTCGGTCGATGAGTTCTTTCGCGACATTCATGTATGCCTGAGCTCCGACCGATGCAGCGTCGTAAAGAATAATTGGCTTCCCGAAACTCGGCGCTTCTGCCAAGCGGACGTTCCTCGGCACCACACTGTTGAAGACTTTCGGGCCGAAATACTCGCGAGCATCATCGGCGACCTGCCTCGAAAGGTTCAAGCGAGAATCGTACATAGTCAACAGCACACCATCGATTCCGAGGTGTTCGTTTGCGCTGTGCTGAACCCGGTGCACTGTATTCAGGAGCTGCGACAAACCCTCCAGAGCGTAATACTCGCACTGGACAGGAATAAGCAGGGCATCCGCCGCGGCGAGCATGTTTATGGTGATAAGGCCGAGTGATGGCGGGCAATCAATTATTACGTACTCGTATTCGGAGCGAAGGGACTCAACAGACTGTCGCATTACATGCTCGCGATCAGATCTGTCAATGAGTTCGACCTCGGCAGCAGCGAGATCCGGCGTTGCTCCGACCACGTCCAACTTCTCAAACTGGATTCCACGCTGGCGGGCTGAGCCCAAATCGGAGTTGCCCACAAGAACGTCGTACAGGGACAGTGGTATGCCCTCTTTTTGAAGACCTACACCGCTTGTCGCGTTTCCCTGAGGATCTGCATCAATGAGCAATGTTCGCTGCTCCGCAGCAGCAAGGCTGGCAGCGAGGTTGACGGCGGTTGTGGTTTTTCCGACGCCGCCCTTCTGATTCGCAATTGCGATAATTCGCGCCACGTAGTGTCGATGAGGGTGTGACGCCTAATCTACCTCGTAGCACGAGGTGTTTCCACGTGGAACAGGAGCAAATAGTTCCACGTGGAAACGTCTTACTGTGCTGGCAGGAAACGCCACCGGGTACTCACTTCGACGGAGAGAGTCTCGTCACCCGGATTGATCGGAGTGTCCGCCTGCGCTACTCCGCCAGCCATCGTGCGCGCCATCATCATTGGACGAGGTGGAGGAGGAGAGTAGGATCCGACGCTCACCTCCAGGAGCGAGCCCAATGTGCCGTGTGCGGCGCGAGCAGCAGCT
>DATHJP010000496.1:0-11847 GCA_035489695.1 Terriglobales bacterium | reverse complement strand
ACCGAAAGCGGCACCGCGGCGGGAATGTAGGGGGAGAGCGGCGAGGCCGGATTCCTTGGAGACTTCGTCGAAGGTACCATCACGATTATTGCGATGGAGAAGGATCGGCTCACGATAGCGGGGGCCGGTCTCCAACGTGTCGATCTGCGGATACACGTGGCCGTTCGCTACAAAAAGATCCAGCCAGGTATCATTATCCATGTCGAAGAACGCCGTACCCCAGCCAACATAAGGATAGCCGGGCTGACCCACTCCCGAAGTCCAGGTCACATCATCGAATCCCTTGGCGCTTATGTTGCGATACAGCGAATTAGGCTGTTCTTCAAAGTGGGTAACAAAAAAGCTTAAGCGCCCGCTGTGGTCGTAGTCGCCAAAATCCACACCCATGTTCCCAAGTTCCAGGCCTTCGCCGCTCAGCGCGACACCGCTTAGCAAGCCGACGTCGGTGAATGTACCGTCGTGATTGTTGTGATAGAGATAGTTGGGGACGGAGTCGTTGGCGACCATGAGATCGGGCCAGCCGTCGTCGTCGTAATCCGCCCAGATCACGCCGAGGCCATAATAGCCAATGTCATCGTGAACGCCGGCTTTCACCGAAACCTCTTCAAAGGTACCGTCACCACGATTGTGGTAGAGAAAGTCGGATTCGCCTTCCAGGCCCCAGGGGCCACACTGCACCAGAATGCCCTTGAATCGGCAGAATTTATTACTGCCGAATTGCGGGAGATTATTCATATCCAGGTGCGAGTAGCGGGCAACGAACAAGTCCACATTGCCGTCGCGATCGTAATCGCCCCACGCCGCGCCCGTGCTGAACCCTCCACCGCGGACTCCCGCCTTCTCGGTGACATCCTCGAATCTGCAATTGCCCAGATTGTGATAAAGCACATTGCCGTTGTAGCCGGTCACAAATAAGTCGAGCTTACCGTCATTATCATAGTCAGCGACCGCAACCCCCATACCCCAGCCCAGCCGGGTCAGGCCTGCCTCCTTAGTAATGTCTTTGAAGGTGCCATTTGGCTCCTGGTGATAAAGAGTCACCATGGGGTCGCCCCCCTGGCGCAATCTCTCGACTGTCGAGCCATTCACCAGGACAACGTCCAGCCGATCGTCGTTGTCGCAGTCAAATAGGCCGGCACCGCCACTGGTTGAATCAATCACGTAATGTGCTTCGGGGGCAGCTGTGTGCGAAACCGTAAGGCCAACATCCTTGGCAATGTCCTTGAAAGTCGGCACGGGGGGCAATCCGCTACGGTCCTTCTTGGCTGAGGAGGCGCGCTTTGCCGACGGTGGTACCGGCACTGGAACACGCTGAGGGCCGTGGTCCTGTTGGGCCTGCGCCGCCAGACTGTAGATCAGGAGACAGACTAGGAGTACCGAGGACCTTGAAGGACAGCCAAACATGTGTGCCTTAAAGATAACCAACTTTTTTCGTGGACGCAAAACCCGAGGCCTCTGCGGTCCGATTCCATGGCGCGGAAACACATCTCCTGGAATTCAAACTTAGGCTGCTAAACAAAAGTGTCCCGCTGGAATTGGCACCAGCGGGACTTTCGACTTCACATTTTCGAGAACACTAGAACGTGAACCGGAGCGAGTACTGAACCTCTCGGTTGCGATCTGCTTGCGTGCTGACCTGAGCCACCGCGCCACTCGGCGTACTGTTCTGGACTGTCACGGCATTGGCCAGATTCGTCGTCGCGACTCCGTTGGCATCCAGAAATTCTGGACTCCCAGCGGTGTTCACGGCGTTGAACCCTATGGGAACCAAGCCCTGAGTGTCACCTAAGCTGCCATAGTTCGGATGGTTGAAGAGGTTAAAGAAATCCATCCGGAACTGCGCCTTGACCCGCTCGGTGATGTTGAAATTCTTCGATACCGAGAAGTCCACTACGCGAGTCGGTGGCCCCAGGCAGTCGCCGATTGGTGCATTTCCGATTGTGCCCAAAGTGAAGCCGTCCATGGTGTACCGGTCCGGGTTGACCCAGTGGAGGTCGGAGGAGGAGGAAAACTTGGGGTTCTTGCAGGGCTGCCCCGGCACTAAATTCGGCCGCGATGCTCCTGCGCCGTTTCCGATTCCCGAAGGATCGTTAACATTCGATAGCCCTCCGATGGTGGGCGTATAGGAAGTTCCACTCGTGATGTTGACACCCGAGCCTATTTCCCAACCACCCACGACGCTTCGAACCACGCTCTCCATATTTTGCAAGGTGGGCAAGTTGTAGATCACGTTCGCCGAAAAAATCTGTGGCCGGTTGAGGGTGGCCAACCCGTAGCCGGCTTTTAAATTGAACGGGTCCACGACACGATTTCCGCCTCCATTGCTGATATGCAGGGATGTGTCGGAAAAATTCCTGGAATTTGTGTAGGTCGCCTGGAAGATGGAATTACGTTGGAAACGCGTTCTGAAAGCCACTTGCAACGAGTCGTACTGCGCGTTGCCATGATGGGAATACATCGAAATGGTGCCGGACTGTATTACATCGAAAGGCTTGTAGAGGGCCAGTGCGGCGGGCGTGCCGTTTGACTGCGCGAACGTCAACCGGTTGGCCGGGGCGACAGCGTTCGCGTCGTAAGTAGTTGTCCAGTTTTTCGTCTGGCTACCAACGTAGCCCACTTCCAGCCGTGTATCCCTCCAGAGTTCGTGCTGAATAGTCAAGTTGTATTGCAGAACATACGGCGCCCGGCTACTCAGATCCTGACCGATTGAGGCATTCCCAAGACCAGTGCCGAAGCAGTTGGGCGTGCAAGCGGGCAGTTGGTTCGTATTGTCGAGGAACCGCCCGTTGCCGCTGACTGACTTGAAGCTGGCAATGAATGGAGGATTTACGCCTGCGGTACCGTCAGTGACGAAGATATCGTCGCGGTTGTAAAACTGTCCAAAGCCGGCCCGGATCGCCCACTTCCCGCTCCCTGTTGGATCCCAAGCCAACCCCAGGCGGGGCGCGATGGCTCGAGAGTAATTGTTTTGGATGGCTCGGTTCGGCCCGGGCAATCCGCCCGTTCCTGGCGGACAGGGATTCGAGATCGCACCCGCGGAGTAGTACAGGCCGTTGCAAGCGGCATTTCCAAGCTGAGGGTTAAATGCCGCCTGGTTAAACACCGTAAATTGATCGTTGTTTTGATAAGGCCAAGGCAAGTAGGAGTAGCGTACGCCGAGGTTGATAGTGAGGCGATTATTCAGCTTCAGGTCATCGTTGAAATACATCTCAAAGTTTTCCCAGCGGCCTTGTTTTTTGAAAATGACGTTCTGTTCACTCCAATTGACTGCCATGTTCTGAAGGATGTAGTCGGCAGGGCCATAGTGAGTAGTAAAGTCCGCCAAGGTCGTGCAGCCGGCTTGGGTTGTAGTCGTGCAGCCGTTGTATCCCACTGGGCCGTTGGCGAACCCCTGCACTTGAGAGAAGTTGTCCTGGTTCTTAGCGTTGCGGCTGTAAACGGCGCCTATCTTTAGCGTGTGACGCCTTATGACCTTCGAAAAATCGTCCTGCCATGTGTAGAGATCCTCGTTATTCGTCCAGGGTGCAAAGCTCCAAATCGTTGGTAGGCCGCCGCCATTAACCCACACCGGAGGATTATTCAGATTCGGCGCACTCAGGAAAGGTGTAATCACACCGTTCAGCGCTTGCTGCGCCGCCGGAGTCGCTTGCGTGATATTGATACGATTTGCCGAGTAGGAGAATTGGAAGTCGTTTACCGCGCTGCTGCCGAAGACCTTGCTCAACCGCCCCACTGCGATACGTGACGGCTGGCTCCATCGCTCCTGAATGTTGGAAGCCCCGGCATCAGCGCCCCAACCACTGTTGCCAACCGCGGAAGGGCCAAAGGTCCAGGAATCCTGCGTGTATTTCAGCATCACGCTTAGGCTCTGGGAAAGCTTGACGTCGCCACGGTAACTGTCCTCACGGAAGTACGTGGGTTGGCTGAACGTTTTTGCCCAGTTATTGCCACAGCCATAGTTGGGCGATCCCGGCGCAAGCGTGGGCAGAAAATAGGTGTTTAGTATCGTGGAGCCGGCCGGGCTCAGGCGTGCGCTGGGAATCACGTCGATGATGCCCGGAGTGGAAGGAGACGCGGTAAAGGCTCCGCCTGAATTAGTCGGATCTGGATCGACGAGCCCGCTCTTCAGAAGGCAGCCACTCGTGTTCGCGGTGGTGAAGGCGGGATCCGTAGCCGCATCGGAGAAGTCCCCAGTGCGTTGTAAGGGCGTCGGTACATGAGCATTGGCGACTTTTCCCCGGATTTCCCGGTTCCATTCTTCCGAAGCAAAGAAGAAAATTTTGTCTTTCTTTATAGGGCCACCGACGCTGCCCCCGAAATCGTTCCGGCGAACCGCATTTTTCTTGGAGGTGGGATTCAGGAAATTCAGAACAGGATCTTTAGCATCCAGAACATCGTTCCGGCCGAAGTAGTAGGCGCTGCCGTGAAAGTCGTTAGTTCCCGACTTGGTCACAAGGCTGATTATGCCTCCGCCCGCTCCGCCAAACTGGGCGTTGTAGCTATTGCGCTCGACCTTGAACTCCTCGATAGAGTCGAGTGAAGGATAAACGAGAATTGTGCGATTTGATCCCACATCAACATTGTTGGCGCCGTCCACTAACCACAGATTCCCATTGGACGCACCGCCGCTAATGGAAACATCCGCTCCACCGTTCAGGCCTTTCTTGTCGTAACTAAAGCCGGCGTCAGTTGAGACGCCCGGAACCATAGTGACCAACTGTGCGAAGCTGCGACCGTTTAGCGGCAAATCTGTGATCTGTGAACCAGCTATGGTGCCACTTAGTTCGCCATTGGCCAGCTCAACTTGAGCGTTCGACGCGGTTACCTCGACCGTTTCGTTCCTGGCACCGATTTGCAATTGGGCGTCAAGCGTCAGGCTATCGTTGACGTGAAGGATAATGTCCTTCCATGCGAAGCTTCTGAAGCCTTCCTTCACCACGCTCAGCGTGTAGCGACCGATCGGAAGGCTCTGGAAGCCATAGTTGCCGTCCGTGTCAGTCGTAACGTTTCGCGAATAACCGGTATCGGTGTTGGTTATTGTGACCACGGCTCCAGCGATAGATGCGCCCGACGCGTCCGTCACGGTGCCACGCGCGGAACCCACCCCAGCCTGGGCGAATACTGTCGCCGAAAAGCTCAGCGCCACCACCAACCAAGTTACCAGCGCCGCTAACTTCATTCTTTTCACAGGAACCTCCAGGAGCCGCTCCAAAAAGTTAGTTTTTCGCCCTAGTATTTTTGCACTACTCCCACGTGACCCGACATTTAGCGCTAGACAGCCTTTCGTTGTCAAGCGAAAAATACCGGTATTCTTAAGTTCTTGTGGAATGGATAACCGGTATTCTAGCGGTTTCGGCCTGCACGACTCTGTGTGCAGCACCGTCCTTAGGGTAGAATCCTGCGACCGGTGCGCGGTTCTGAAACGTCATCTCCAAAGGCGACGGTCAGAAGCGATGGCGAAAAGCCAAATGAAACGAAAGAGTAAAAAGCCCCATTCCGTAACTCTGCAAATGGTAGCTGATCGCGTGGGGCTCACTAAGGGAACCTGTTCCGCGGTGCTGAACAAATCGGATGCATCGCGCTCAGTTCCGGTGCACACACAAAAACGAATTCTCACCGCCGCGCGCGAACTGAACTACAAGCCCAGTTTCTATGCTCTCAACTTGCGGGTAAAACGCACATATATGATCGGCGTCGTGGCCGAGGAAATTGGAGACTTCTACGGTTCATTGGTCATCAGCGGCATTGAACGATACCTGCGACAAAAAAACTTCTTCTACCTGACTGTCGCTCACCGTCACGACCCAAAGCTGCTTGAAACGTATTCGCACATTCTCATGGACCGCGGCGTCGAAGGCCTCATTACAGTGGACACATCCATCAATAACCCGTTGCCACTGCCGACAGTTGCCGTCGCCGGACACCGCCTCATGAAAGACGTCACCAATGTCGTTCTGGATCACCGGCAGGCAGCGCGGCTGGCGCTGAACCATCTGACCGAACTGGGTCACAAGGAAATTGCTTTCATGAAAGGTGCTCCCGTCAGTTCGGATTCTGAGACCCGTTGGAACGCGATCCTCGAAGTTGCCGAGGAACTCGGCATCCACATGCGGAAGGAACTCATCGTTCAACTCCACGGCGACGATCCCACTCCTCACTTAGGTTATCCCTTCGCGAAAGAGCTGCTTGCCCGTAAACGGCCGTTCACCGCTTTGTTTGCCTACAATGATATTTCCGCGATCGGCTCCATCCGCGCATTCCAAGAGGCTGGGTTACGAGTTCCTGAAGATGTTTCTGTGGTGGGCTTCGATGATATTCAGATTGCCCTGCATAACAACCCGAGTCTCACGACCGTGCGCCAACCGCTCCAGAAGATGGGAGAGATAGCGGCACGCACTTTGTTGAACCGGATCGAAGAGCACGAAGACTGGGTACCGGAAATCGCCATCAAGCCCGAATTCGTGGTGCGCAATTCGACCGCCCGCGCGCTCGCTCTACCTGTGACCGGGCGATAGGGGCGACTACCGTCGGTGCTATTCGGTACGGCACGACCCGCGGCTGGCTAAATGCCAAGTGCTAATTGCTAAGTGCTGGGCTCTTTCCCGTAAGCTGCCGGATCAAATTTACTTCCGCCTGTCGATACGGCGTTCCGTCGGGATGCAACACCTCGTGAAACCAAACCGGCGGCTGGTCGACAATGTAAGGATGTTGCCACGACTCCCAGGGAAAATAAGTCTGCGTTTTGCCTGCGACGAATCCCCAGTTGATGGCTCCGACCCGTTCCTGCTTCGCAATCGGCAACACTCCATCGAATGTGCTGCCCACCGAACGCGCCATGTATTCAGTGCAGATCACCGGCCGGTTGTATTTCTTCAGCCACGTCACTTCACGTTTGAAATATTCCGGCCAGCTGTAGTTGTGAAAGGTAATGATGTCAGACTCGCGCAGTTGAATCCGCTGTAGTTCCCCCAGGTCTGCGCCATCCGAGGTATCGACCGACCACACTCCACTGGTCAGAGGCTGCACCGGATTGGCCTCTCGCGCCCACTGGAACGCCTGCGGCAAAAGCGCCGTTACTCGGGCGATTTTATCTTTTACCTTCAGCTCTTCTTTCGGATAGCTTCCAGCGTTATCGGAGCCAGGCTCATTCCACACATCCCAGGCAAGAATGCGGTCGTCCTTGGCAAACGTTCCCACCACGCCCTGCACGTACGCCTTCAGCCGCGGATATTGGTTTTCGTCCGCCAGCGCCAGCGCCCCCGGACTCTGCACCCAGCCTGAGTTATGAACTCCCGGGATCGGCGGATGCTGCGGCCCCAGATGGGGCAAGGGATCCCAACATGAATCGAACAGCACCAACATGGGGCGGATGTGGTGCCGCGCCGCGATGGCCAGGAAATGATCAATGCGCTTCTGAAAACCGGCTGCATCCTGCTGCCAGAGCAAGTCGTGTAGAAAGACGCGCATGGTATTCATGCCCATGGCCTCGGCCCATGCAAATTCGGTTTCGATCTGGGAAGGATCGAAGCTTCCCTCCTGCCACATCTCCAACTGATTGATCGCGGACTTAGGAACGTAGTTACTCCCAACTAACCACGGCTGTTGAGCGTACCAGGCATTCGCCTTCTGCTCCGTCCAGCGCGAAGTTTGGGCCCGTACCACACTGGTAGACAAACCAATCGCGATCAATACGGTTGTAATGAAAACGAACATCAGTTTTTTCACTGCGTCAGCTCCTTATCGCGCATGCGCCACCGTTCGCGCTCCTTTCTGAGGGCGAGTGACAGCGCCTGATGATAAAAGATTTTTTCTTGGGTAAGAACCGGAATTCTTCTCCGGTTTGCCCCTGCATAATTCGCTGGCAACGAGACCGCTGAACTGCTGAACGTAGCATCTGACGAATAATTTCACCTGTTCGCGCAAGTCAACGGCGACGCGCCGCTTTTTTGCCGCGCGCCATTTTCGCCAGTGCCTGCGTGTAGTTTGCGATGGTTTCGGGGACGGCCTGGCTGTAGACGAACTGCCCTTCGCGACGGCAGGCGATCAGCTCGGCTTCACTCAGAATCTTGAGATGGTGGGAGACAGTTGCCGGGGTCACGCCGCGCATGGAGACGATCTCGCCACAGTTCATGTGGTTGTTTGACGAGATGGCCTCAAAGATCTTCAGGCGGGTCGCGTCGGCCAGGGCTTTCGATATCTTCTCAATCTGCGAACGGTCCATGGGCTTATCTCAAGTGTAGCGAAGTCTCTGCCCTTACCGCCATAGAGAACGTACTCTTCGCAAGGAATCCACAAGATTCTGCAACCAATAACTTCGATGTTCATCTAACTGTCTAAATTGCCGGGCGTCCGGAGCGAGAGCAATAAGAGGGCCAGGCAGACAATTCGTCAAAGAAAGGAGATTGACATGAGGAGACTCGAAGGAAAAGTGGCAGTGGTGACCGGCGGGAACAGCGGCATAGGCCTAGCAACGGCTAAGCGCCTGCAGGAAGAAGGCGCGAGGGTAGCCATCTCGGGTCGAAGCAGGAAAACGCTGGACGAAGCAGTAAAAACGATCGGAAACGGCATCGTCGCAATTCAGTCGGACGTGGCCAAGCTCGCGGATGTGGACAAGTTGTATGCAGAAGTTTCGCATAAGCTGGGCAAAATTGATGTGTTATTCGTGAACGCGGGAGTTGCGAAGTTCGCTCCGTTTGCCGAGACGTCCGAAAGCCTGTACGACGAGCAGTTTGACATCAACATCAAGGGAGCGTACTTCACCATCCAGAAAGCGCTGCCATTTCTGAATGACGGTGCGTCGATCATCTTGAATACCAGCGTGGTAGATAGCAAAGGTTACGCGGGCGCCAGCGCATATTCGGCAACCAAAGCAGCGATGCGCTCTTTGGCGCGAACCACAGCCGCGGAACTGGTGGGACGCGGCATCCGCGTGAACACAGTTGCGCCAGGGCCGATTGTTACACCCATCCTTGGCCGCAACGGACTATCCAAAGAAGCCGCCGATGAATTCGCCAAAGAAGTAGTCGCGAAAATTCCCATGAAGCGGTTCGGACAGCCCGAGGAAGTGGCAGGTGCTGTGGCATTTTTGGCTTCGCAAGATGCGTCGTACATCACGGGCGTGGAAATCAACGTCGACGGCGGAATGGGACAAATCTGAATCCTCCCTCCTCGCAGTCGAAACGCGATATGTGTGTTGGGGCGCCGGCATAGTTGATCTCGATAACGACGGCTATCCTGATATTTTCATGGTGACAGGCAACGTCTATCCGGAACTCGAGCACAAGTTGCCGCAATACGCGAATAAGACTCCGCGTGTAATCTTTCGCAACCTGGGTAACGGTAAGTTCGAGGAGTTGGGGCAGGAAGCTGGCGCAGGCGTGACGGAACCTCACTGCAGTCGAGGTTGTGCGTTCGGAGATTTCGACAACGACGGCGACATGGATATTCTGATTGTGAATCTGAACGAGCCGCCGTCCCTCTTACGAAACGATCTGAAGGCGAAGCAAGACTGGATCAAAGTCAAGTTGGAGGGAGTCAAGTCGAACCGCAGCGCCATCGGCGCGCGTGTTCTGCTCCGGTATGGCGGTAAGGTCCAGACGCAGGCTGTGCTTAGCCAAGCGAGTTTCTATTCCTGCAACGATCCTCGTTTGCATTTCGGTTTGGGCACTGTTGATTCCGTGGATATCGAAGTCTTCTGGCCCAGCGGTCTACGTGAAAAGTTTAAGGCGGTTGGGGCGAATCAGTTGGTCACCTTGCGTGAAGCAGTAGGGATCGTGCCGTCCAAGGGCTGGGTGATAAGGTAACTCCACATCACCGTGCGAGTGGATTCAAATACCTGCGAAAACAGGAAAACCGTGATTTCAGCTCAATTCGGGTAACCCAAAAAAGGTAACCCGACTCCTGAGTGTTGGGATCTAAAGGACTGGCGGAGAGAGTGGGATTCGAACCCACGTTACCCTTTCGAGTAAACACGCTTTCCAAGCGTGCGCCTTCAGCCACTCGGCCATCTCTCCCCGTGAACTGTATTGCTGACGAAGCTGCTCTGGGAGCTACTGGGGAATCCGCAACAAGAACTACTTCGATTTTATGGCCCACCGCCTGGAACCGCAACTCAGTGTCAGCAGTCAGCACTCAGCACTCAGCATTCAGCCAATTCCCCCGGATGATTGCTGTCTGCCGACCTGAGTGCGGCCAAACACGACCCCAAAAGTCCTCCGTGAACCTCTGTGTCCTCTGTGGTTCAAGATTCTCGATTCTCGAATATTCCAGAAGCACAACGTAGACGCGAGCGAAGGCCGACCGTTTTGGCTGAATGCCTAGTGCTAAATGCTAAGTGGTGATTTTGCTGAATGCTGAGTGCTGAATGCTGAGTGCTCGCTGACGCCCTACGAAACCTTCTCCGGAACATCCGCGGCGGGCGCCGCTGAATTACCGTTAGCTTGCAAGGGTTGCACGGGCTCGGCTGGTTTCGGTCCGCCGTCCAAAATCCGGTTATGCAGGCAAAACAACGCAAGCTCAAGCCGGTCAGCCACGCCCAGCTTGTCATACACTTTGCGCAGATAATTTTTTACCACTTGTTCCGTAGTTCCGACCCGCACGGCAATTTCTTTGTTCTTCATGCCCTGGGTGACGCAGGAAACGATCAACGATTCCTTAGGCGTCAACTGCACTTTGGCACGCGACGAGGCAGGACGCGTTCCTTGCGAGCGATACGCTTCCAGAACCCAGTGAACTCCTTGGCTATCCAGCCAGGGCTCGCCTTTGGACACTTTGCGCAAACACTCGACAAATAGTTCCGGCTCAACCTCGCGGGAGAGGATTCCATGCGCACCACGCCGGAATAGTTCCAGCGTAATTTCTTCGTTGGGTGCCGGGGTGATAACAACCAGCCGCAACTTGGGAGCTTGCCGCAACAGCTCAGAAACCGCATCAATCGGATTGGGCGCCAGCGCTGCTTCGAAAATCAGAATGTCAGCAGTAAATTTCTTGGCGGCGGACACGGCCTGCGACAACGTCTCCGCCTGTCCTACCACTCGTATATCGTCTTCCACGGCGAAAATCTTGCGCAGCCCGGCGCGAAAGATCGCCTGCGAATCCGCCACGATGACGCGGATGAACGTGCCCCCGCCCTCATCCGGGATCGGCTGCTCGATGTTATCTTCTGCGCTGACTGAAATGCTCGCCATCAGTTCCCTTGCAAGCGCCTACCGGCGCTCAAAACGATATTCATCGATGACCACGCCCACACCGCGCCGGCCACCTTCTTCAAAATTACGCACCACCCGGCCCCGACAATCTAGTTGGACGTCGGCGTCGGCTCCGACCACATCCGCTGGCAGCGAGATGGTGAAATCCACCATCGAACCTACCGGCATTTCGGCGTCCACCTGGAACAGCACGCCGTTGGCGGAGATGTTTTGCGTTTCTGTCGCGCTGTCGCCCGATTTCGACTTCACCGAAATCGGCAGCTTGATGGGAAAACGCATCGCGCTCTGCATGTCTGGATAGCGGCGACCGCTTTTCTTCTCGGCCTTCTCTGCTTTACCTGTTTTGTCTGCCACTGAAGACGAACTCTCTTTCCGAGTCTCCTGAGACGCGCCCGGATTCCCACTTCCCGTGGTTCGACACTGATCTGACATTACGTCCCGCAGGTTACACCCCGGAATCAACAGTAGAAAGTTACCGAAGTCATTGCACTTTCAGGGTTAAATGCTTGGGAATCATGGAATTGCAGGGAGGAAAGGACACATTGTGACGGCGCTCACAGCATATTTTCTGCTTAGCAGTCAGCATTCAGCAGTCAGCATTCAGTCAAAACAAGAAGGTGGCTTCCCTTGAAGGATTTTC
>DATHJP010000495.1:0-2476 GCA_035489695.1 Terriglobales bacterium | reverse complement strand
CTCGCCCGCGCGCCGCAAAACTACACTCGCGTAAAACGCGAGCACGGCGATCTAGTGCTGGCCTACGGTCGTGATCCATACTTTGCCGGCTGGCCGGACGCGCTTCAGCTCAATTACGGCAACCCCGCGCTGCAAGAGGCGATGATCGGCGAGTCGGTAAAAATCGCCGGTCAGTGCGACGGCGTGCGTTGCGACATGGCGATGCTGATCCTGCCGGAAGTCTTCGAGAAGACCTGGGGCATCGCGGCTCAGCCGTTCTGGCCGGAGGCGATCCGGCGCGTGCGCGAGCACGTCCCGAACTTCTGCTTCATGGCCGAGGTTTATTGGGATTTGGAATGGACGCTCCAGCAACAGGGCTTCGACTACGCTTACGACAAGCGGCTCTACGACCGCCTTCGCGAAGGGCACGCCCGTCCGGTGCGCGAGCACTTCTACGCCGGGCTGGACTACCAGGACAAACTTGCGCGTTTCGTGGAAAACCACGATGAGCCGCGCGCCGCGGCCACTTTCGCGCCGGACCAGCACGCGGCGGCGGCGGTCCTCACGTTCCTCTCGCCGGGCCTGCGGTTCTTTCATCAGGGCCAATTCGAGGGGCGCCTCAAGCGCATCTCGCCGCATCTCGGTCGCGGCCCGGATGAACCCGTGAACCCCGGCGTGCGGCAGTTTTACGAGCGGCTGCTCGACGTTCTGCGGTTGCCCGCGGTACGGAATGCAACATGGCAGTTGCTCGAATGTGTTCCCGCTTGGGAGCGCAACGGATCATCCGACAATTTCATCGCCTGCGCCTGGCAGGAGCCCGACGGCGAGCGGCTGATCATCGCCGTGAATTACGCCGCTCAACAAAGTCAGTGTTACGTCCGGCTTCCATTCTCCGACCTCAACCGCGGACAATGGCGGCTCGCGGATCTGCTCGGCGATGCCCTTTACGATCGCGAAGGCAGCGATCTGCAAACACGCGGCCTGTACCTGGATATAGGTCCATGGCAACACCACCTATTCGAGATGAGTCGTCTTCTTGGAACGAACTAACCCGCACTTTTCACTCCCCAGCGAAATGCGCGTCCGAAGGGCAGCTACTTCACAAGAAGTAGCTGGGTTAGCCCAGCCCCTTCAACCATCCAAGGATCAATCCAAACTGTAATCGTAGAATCGTCTTAGAATATGCTGGAACTCATTCGCTTCGAAGGGGCTGCTCGGCCCCGGCCGAGCGAATATGAAATATCCGGGCTAACTGAGGTGATCGCTTCCAAAAGTAACTGAAAGGGACGGCTTAAAAACCAAGAGACTATTTATGAATGTGCTCGTGATCGATATAGGTGGGACTAACGTCAAGATTCTCGCCACCGGACAGAAGGAGCCGCGAAAGTTTCCCTCCGGGCCTAGTCTGTCGCCCCGACAGATGGTAGACGGTGTCAAGAAGCTCGCCGCTACTTGGAAATACGACGTGGTTTCGATTGGCTACCCAGGGGTGGTCGTCAAGGATCGCATCCTTACCGAACCTCACAATCTCGCGAGCGGGTGGGTTGGCTTTAACTTCAAAGCCGCGTTTCGCTGTCCGGTCAAGATCATCAACGATGCAGCGATGCAAGCCTTGGGAAGCTACCGGAAGGGACAAATGCTTTTTCTTGGCCTCGGAACCGGTCTCGGTTCAGCCATGGTCGTAGAAGGCGTCGTGGTTCCAATGGAACTGGGCCACCTTTCATACCGAAACGGAACTTACGAGGACTACGTCGGCCTCCGCGGATTAAAACGACTCGGCAAAAAGAAATGGCGGAAACATGTCACGTTCGTCGTGAACCGGCTAATTTCCGCCCTCCGACTGGACGATGTCGTGTTGGGGGGAGGCAATGCCATGAAGCTGCAAAAGCTGCCGTCCGGTTGCCGGCTAGGCACCAATGCCAATGCCTTCATCGGCGGATTTCGTATGTGGGAAGCAGGGAAGACGAAGCAAGCCGGTGGCCGACGACCTCGCCCTCGCGCAAAGGCCCTCTGGCAGAATAGGACTAAGGTCCAATACCCGACCGAAGGAACGGCCAACTAGAGTCGAAGTCGCCATGAATCTTGTTGACGCGCGCGTCGAACTGGCAAAATGAAAGACAATATCGCAACCTCGGGCAAGGTAACTTCGCCACTAAGTATACTAAATATGTCATTCCGCTGTCCTCCGCCGCTGTTAGGAAGGAAAAAACCATGAGGCCGAAAACCTCCGGATTACGAAGTCGATCATCTCGTGCCGTGATGATCATCGGTTGCATCGCTTTGCTCTCGCCTAGCTATCGCGTGGTGTTGGCACAGGGAACAGAACCCAAAATGCAACGCCCACAGAAAGCGCTGCGCCCGCGGAAGAGGCTCCGAAGATTCCCAATGATCAGTTGGATTCATTAGTGGCGCCGATTGCGCTTTACCCCGACCCGCTTTTGGCCCAGACGCTGGCCGCTTCCACTTATCCACTGGAAATCATTCAGCTGGAGCAATG
>DATHJP010000494.1:0-2252 GCA_035489695.1 Terriglobales bacterium | reverse complement strand
CGCCGTCATCGCCACGCACAGCGGGTAAGTGCGGAGCAATTCAAACTGGATGCCTGCGGTCTCGTCGCCGACGGGCTGGCGGACCATGACCGCGAGTTCCAGCGTGGCGTTTTGCAGTCCGGCGATGAGTTCATCGCTTGAAAGGTCGTGCAGCAACACCTTCACGCGCGGCACGGCTTTTTGAAATGCTGCGAGCGCCGGTGGCAGTATCTCCACCGTGGGAGACGGCGCGTAGCCGATGTGCAATTCGCCGTATTCGCCGCGAGCCAGGGCGCGAACTTTTTCCACCGATTCGTCCGCGTGCTTCAACAACTCGCGCACTTCCTCCAGAAAAAGTTTTCCCTCCGCCGTGAGCGTCACGCCGCGCGGGCTTCGACGCAGCAAGTCCACGCCGATCTCATCCTCCAGGTCCTGCACCTGGCGACTCAGGGCGGGTTGGGCGACACGAAGCTGCGCAGCGGCTTTGGTGAAGTTCAATGCGTCGCCGACCGCTAAAAAGTATCGCAGATGCCGGAGTTCCATTTGTTGGGTTGCATTATGCCCAAAAAGCATGGCAGCGCAACTAACGTGGCATTCGGCGGGATTGAAAAAGTGAGAGGTAAATCATTGAGCAGATGATCGGCCGGGAAAGAAATTCAGCAATCGTTCGAGGATTGTCAGCTTCCCATTGTGATTCCTCGTTAGAAGGCGTACAGTGAACGTCTTGAGGGTTAACAGTGCTCATCTTAAGAGAAATGTGAGAAATGCGATGGCGAACAGCAAAGATGTCGTGGTCACCGGGGTCTCCACCGGAATTGGTTGGGGAACCACAAAGGTGCTTGTTTCAAAGGGATTTCGCGTGTTCGGTTCTGTACGTGAGCAGGCCGAAGCCGATCGTTTGCAAAGAGAGCTCGGTAACGGCTTCGTGCCTCTCATGATGGATATTACGGACGCCATCACCCTCCAGAGTGAGCAGATATAACGGTTTAAATGAGGTCACTAGCCCGTGCCAACGACCGGCAGCATACCGCCAAGGAAACAAATTACTCACAAGAAAAGGAAAACATCATGGAATACGCAACGCTCGGCAATACAGGTCTCCAGGTTTCAAAACTCTGCTTCGGAACCATGACATTCGGGGACGGCAGAGGGCTCTTCAAGGCCCTCAGCGCTGTGGGCCAGGCCGGAGCCGACGAACTGATCAAGGCGTCGATTGACAGCGGCATCACCTTCTTTGATACGGCGGACAATTACACGGAGGGTGAGAGCGAAAGAATTCTCGGGCAATCACTGAAAAACCTTAACATCACCCGGAAGGATGTGGTGATCGCGACAAAGGTCTATAGCCGCGTCGGCCCGGGACGAAACGATGTGGGGGCTTCTCGGGGCCACATTATGGACGGTGTGGAGGCCAGTCTCCTCCGTTTGCAGACCGACCATATCGACCTGTACCAGATC
The DNA here is from genome assembly GCA_035489695.1 of Terriglobales bacterium. GTDB lineage: Bacteria > Acidobacteriota > Terriglobia > Terriglobales > Acidobacteriaceae > 40CM-3-55-5. The sequence continues at coordinate 815 of DATHJP010000494.1, read as the reverse complement.
CATGCCAACGATTCCGTGACTCCTGTCGAAGAGACGCTTCGCGCTCTCGACACGCTGGTGCAGCAGGGAAAGGTCCGCTACATCGGCTGCTCCAACTGGCAGGCATGGAAGATCGCCAAAGCCCTCGGCATCTCCGAATTCAGGAACCTGGCCCGATTCGACGCGCTTCAGGCTTATTACTCGCTCGCCGGCCGCGATCTCGAACGGGAACTCGTTCCCCTACTGGAATCCGAAAAGGTTGGTCTGCTCGTGTGGAGTCCGCTTGCCGGCGGCTTGCTTTCCGGCAAATTTAGCCGAACGAATCAGAAGCCTGCGGATTCACGCCGCACCGACTACGACTTTCCTCTCGTCGACAAAGAGCGGACCTGGAAGATCCTCGACGTAATGGCTCCTATCGCGAAAGCACACGGATGTAGTCCTGCACGTCTCTCTCTCGCATGGCTCTTGGCAAAGCCCGTGGTAACCTCGGTCATCATTGGCGCGAAACGCCTTGACCAACTTCAGGACAATCTCGCAGCGGTCGAACTCACACTCAGCCAAGATGAGTTTAGGCAGTTGAATGAGGTCAGCGCTCTTCCCCCTGAGTATCCTGGGTGGGCGCTGCCGTTCCAGGGAGCTGACCGTCTGGGGCCAAAGGATCGCAATGAGCATTTACGCGAAGCGATCAAGCCGCGTTGATCCTGCAAATCTCCTCCCGACTGCCAGCAGGTCTGCTATCGCCTCGGCGGTCATCCGGCCGGTGGCCTGCTGGTAGACGGTGAAGCCGCGCGCGTGACGTTTTCTTCTTCCGCCACGGCCAGGAAATATTTCAGGTG
>DATHJP010000493.1:0-5186 GCA_035489695.1 Terriglobales bacterium | reverse complement strand
TGCGGGAAGCGCCGAAGCGACTACGCTGGGCGATCATAGTGTGGACATCATTACCGCCGCCCAGGCCGCCCACTGGTTCGACCGGGAAAAAGCCCGCCGCGAGTTTGTCCGCATTCTTGTCCCAGGCGGCTGGACCGTGCTGCTGTGGAACGAACGCGATACTGACGCAACCCCATTTCTGCGCGAATATGAGCAACTGCTGCTCAACTACGGGACTGACTATCGCGAGGTCCGGCACGAACACACGACCGACGCAATTGATACGTTCTTTGCGCCGTCACCATTCCAGTCAAAAGTCTTTCACTATAGTCAGGAACTTGATGCCGACGTTCTCGAAGGCCGGCTGCTATCTTCTTCCTACACGCCGCAAGCTGAGGATGCTAGTTACGAATCCATGCTGCGCGAATTGCGACGCATCTTCGATCGGCATCAGCGCAGCGGATTGGTTTCGTTTGAGTACTCCACACGAGTGTATTACGGGCGGCTGGAGTAAAGAGTTCTCTTCGTGTACCTTCGTGTCCTTCGTGGTTTATCTCTTGCTCTAAGAAACCTCAAAGGCCACAACCTCGAAGGACACGAAGTATCACGAAGGAAAACCCTTTGCCGGACGAAAAAAGCCTGCACATGACTCCAGAGGAGTTCCGGCGTCACGGGCACACGGTGGTGGATTGGATCGCGGATTATTACGCACGCATTGAGTCGCTTCCAGTGCTTTCACGAGCTCGTCCGGGCGAGGTTCGCGGATCGTTACCGCCGGAGCCTCCCGAAAGCGGGGAATCATTCGAAACTATTCTGCACGATGTTGAAAAACTGATTCTGCCCGGCGTCACGCATTGGCAATCTCCCAACTTCTTTGCCTTTTTTCCTGCCAATGCCTCGGGGCCTGGCATCCTGGGCGATCTACTGGCTTCCGGACTAGGTGTGCAGGGGATGCTCTGGGCTACGAGCCCGGCCTGCACTGAACTCGAAACTCATGTACTCGACTGGCTGGTGAAGATGCTCGATCTGCCGGAGAAATTTCTTTCAACCAGCACCGGTGGAGGCGTTATTCAGGACACCGCTTCGAGCGCTTCGCTCTGCGCTCTGCTGGCTGCGCGCGAACGCGCTACCAACTTCGTCAGCAATCAGCGTGGATGTGATGGAAAACTGGTGGCATATGCATCGGCGCAGGCGCATTCCTCCATTGAGAAGGATGTGCAAATTGCGGGCCTAGGACGGGAAAATTTGCGGATGATTGAGGTCGACAAGAACTTTGCTATGCGCGCCGATGTTCTTTCCCGTCAGATTGAGCAGGATCGACGCGCCGGCCTGGTGCCCTGTTTCGTTTGCGCTACCGTCGGCACTACGTCGTCCAATGCAATTGACCCTGTGCCTGAGATTGGACGCTTATGCCGTGAGCACAAGCTCTGGCTGCACGTGGATGCTGCTATGTCCGGCACCGCCGCGCTCTGCCCAGAATTTCGCCACATTCATGACGGACTTGAATACGCTGACAGCTACTGCTTCAACCCGCATAAGTGGATGTTCACCAATTTTGACTGCGATTGCTTCTATGTCGCCGATCGCAAAGCGCTCATCCAGACTCTGAGCGTGCTGCCGGAGTACTTGCGCAACCAGGCTACGGAATCGGGCGCGGTCATTGATTATCGCGATTGGCAGATTCCGCTTGGGCGGCGGTTTCGCTCGCTGAAGTTGTGGTTCGTAATCCGTCACTATGGCGTGGAAGGATTGCGTTATCACATTCGGCGACACGTCGAACTGGCACAGCAGTTCGCGGATTGGGTGAAGAAAGATGACCGCTTCGAACTGGCTGCGGCCGTGCCTCTAAACCTGGTCTGCTTCCGCCATAAGGATGGAGATGACGTCAATCAGAAGTTGATGGACCGTCTGAATCGTAGTGGCGATCTTTATTTGACCCACACTCGCTTGGATAACCGGCTTACGTTGCGCTTTTGCGTTGGTCAGACCAACACTATGGCGCGTCACGTGGAACGGGCTTGGAAGAGGATATTGGAGGAAGCAAAGCAAGAAAACTAAAGCGTCGTTGGTCGTTCGTCCTTGGTCGTTGGCGTACCGACTAAGGCTTGAAAATTATTTTTCTCCGACCGCGGCGGATCGGAGTGGCCTGGTCGAAGCCGGCTGAGGCGCGCGGGCTTGCGGTTGGGAATCTGGCGGAGGCGCGGCGCCCCGAGCTTTTCTCACAACATACTTTCCACGGCCGGTAAGAAAGCGCGCCAAAGCTGTGGCGACGTCCTCGAGCAATACTCGATCTTCGGGGCCGAAGGTGTTCTCGCGATCGCTTTCCACGTCCAGCACACCCAATTCTCGTCCAGCGAGTTTCATGGCAACGAGAATTTTGGATCGGGTTTCAGGAAGCGCCACCTGCCCCGGATTCGGATGGCGGCCAGCTTCCAGCAACTGTTGTGGCGTGTTCGGTCCCACCAGCAGATAAATTCCCATCCATGTGTAGTGACGTCCCTCGCACAGCAGTTCAATCACATCCACAAGCGGAGAACGATGGGCTGAAGGCTTGTTCTCAGCCAGAAGACGCTTCACTTCAGCGAGCAGTTCGCGAGCGGAACGATAAGTTTTCAATGGCAGGTCCTAGGGGACAAAGTTTAAGGGAAGTCGCGGGTAGTTTAATGCAGTGAGGAGCAATCAGCAATCGGGATCAGAATCAGCATTCAGCATTCAGCATTCAGCCAAACAACGTAACGTTACGATTTCAGGGAGGTCCTTCGCTTCAAAAATGAGAAAACCTTGTGGGCAATGAAGGCATTTGCTGAATGCTGATTGCTGAATGCTTCTTACTGCCGCTTATCCAACGTCTTCGGCTTATCCGGAGTGGCTGAGGGTTCCGGCTTCCAGGACATAGCATTCGCGGGCGCGGAGGGGTTTACCCCGAAATCCCAGACAAAAAGGTTCATGCCTTCTTTGCCCAGCATTTCAACCACGGCATATTCTCCCGGCGCGAGCGCGCTGCTTGGAGTCACTTTCACCCATCCGCCGGTAAGCTTTTCCGCAGTGCTCGGGAGTAGCTTCTGGTTCTGGCTGACTTTGCCGTAGACGGCAATTTTTATGTCCCCCACGATGCGCTTGCCCTGCTTTGAATCCAGCCGGACGATGCGAAAGCGGTCCCAGGGCTGCTCCGGTTGTTGGGCTTGTTGCGGGCTTTGAGCGCTGGCGGCGGCGCCTTGATCCTGCTGTTCGACATTGACATAGATTGCCGGCAAGGTGGCATGCGCCTGAATTTTCGCGTGCAAGCCCGGAAGCTCAATCGTCTGCTTGGCGCTCGCGATAGGATTGATGGCGGCGCGCAGAATATTGCCCTTCATGTTCTTGTTTAGTTCGCCACCGCTTTGCTGCAGTTCCACCAGTTCAGGTTTGTTTTGATAATTATCGAGCAACACCACGCCACCATCATCGGGAAGACGTAAACCGGGCGCGACATGAGGAGACTTTGCCTCATCAGCTTGACGCTCCGCCTCCAGTTCCTTGTCGAGGACCACGGCCTCAGGAGCGGGTTTTCCGGCAGCTCGATCTTTTTCGTATTTGTCAGTGGCGTCCCAATCCACCAGAGTGTTGGGGACTTCTTCCCAATCATTTCGTTCCGCGCTGAAGTAGCGGACCCGATCCGCCTTCTTTTCCCATTTGGTAGCGAGCTGATAAGAACCGTCTTTCAGGATGAGGCGTTTGGCCAATTGCTGGGCAGAGGCGCCAAGCGAAGTCAGAGACACGCATGCCACAAGACTGGCAGCTGCCAGCAGGAGGCGCGCTTTGTAGTGGTTGTGAAGCATGTCTAATTATGACGCCAAATCTGGGCGTCGCAATAATGACATCGTATTAATTTAGATGCCGTGACGGCGGCCGCTGAGGGCATCCCGGTAGGGCAGCCCTTGCAAGGACATAGAGACGTTTGCTTCCAGAGGTTTTTCTGGCATAATTGATCGTGCACCCAGCCTGCACAAAATTCCAAAGACAATTCAGAGTGAGGAAGCGATGTCGGCAAAGTACATCTTTGTAACCGGCGGTGTGGTGTCTTCACTGGGCAAGGGTCTGGCGGCGGCTTCGATGGGCTGTCTGCTGGAGAGTCGGGGGCTGAAAGTCAACCTGATGAAGTTCGATCCCTACCTCAACGTGGATCCGGGGACGATGTCGCCCTTTCAGCACGGAGAGGTATTCGTCACCGACGATGGCGCCGAGACTGATCTCGATCTCGGCCACTACGAGCGCTTTACCCACGCCAAGCTGTCTCGCGATAACAACTGGACCACTGGGCGGATCTACGAGCAGATCATCGCCAAGGAGCGGCGGGGAGATTATCTGGGCAAGACCGTGCAGGTCATTCCCCACGTCACCAATGAAATTAAAGCTGCCATGAAGAAAGTGGGCCAGGACGTGGACGTGGCCATCGTGGAAATTGGCGGCACGGTGGGCGATATCGAGTCGCTGCCGTTCATGGAAGCTATCCGCCAGATGCGCCAGGAACTGGGGCGCGATCACACGTTGTTCATGCACGTCACGCTGGTGCCGTTTATCGCTGCGGCGCAAGAACTCAAGACCAAGCCCACGCAACACTCGGTCAAGGAATTGCTGAGCATCGGAATTCAGCCGGATATTTTGTTGTGCCGCACTGACCGTTTCCTTTCCAAAGATATCAAGTCAAAGATTGCGCTCTTTTGCAATGTGGAAGAAGAAGCCGTGATTACCGCGAAAGATGTGGCTTCGATTTACGAGGTGCCGGTGGTGTTCTCGCGTGAAGGCGTAGATACGCTCGTGCTTCGTTATCTCCGGCTCGAAGCCAAGGATCGCGATCTGAAGGATTGGGAGGAGATTGTGCATCGGGTTTACAACCCGAAGGCTGAAGTCACGATTGGCATTGTGGGGAAATATGTCGAGTATGAGGATTCTTATAAGTCGCTGAAAGAGGCGTTGGTCCACGGCGCGCTGGCGCACAATCTGAAGCTGAATCTGAATTGGGTGGAAGCCGAGGGTCTCGAAACCGGCGACCGCACTTACGAAGAGCAGCTCGCGGACTACGATGGCCTGCTGGTGCCAGGAGGCTTTGGCAAGCGCGGCATCGAGGGAATGCTGATTGCAATTCGCTACGCCCGTGAAAGGAAGGTCCCGTATTTCGGCATCTGCCTGGGCATGCAGACGGCGTGCATCGAGTTTGCCCGGAACGT
>DATHJP010000492.1:0-2189 GCA_035489695.1 Terriglobales bacterium | reverse complement strand
TCGCGGAGGCTGTTGGAAAATCTTAGAATTTTAGAACGAGATTACGGCAGACTTGGCTTTAGGCTTCTCTTCTTCTTCCCACTGTTCGGATAGCTTGCGCAGCAGATATTGCAGCATCTGCTTGTCGCCTTTGCGAATTTCCCGGAACTCGACTCCCAATCCTACCTCAGCCGCGTGCCGAACTTGTCCCTTCACGCTTAGATCGTAGTTGGAGACATTCAACACCAGCTTCAGATCTGTGCCGGGAAGCACAGCTTGTTTGGTCTTGATGAGGCAGCCGGTCTCAGACAAGTTCTTCAAATCCGCTTCGGTATGGGTTGCGTCTGGGCCACGCTTGAGCAACTCCGCCACTCCCTCAGCTGTAAAACGTTGCTGACGCCTGCGGTTATTGCTTCCCGCCGGCGCGCTGGTGGTAAGGCGCGAAATTCCGCTATCGCGCTGAAGCGGGTCGTAGACCTCTTCCATATCACGGAGTTCGGTCTCCCACATCAGACGTTCGGATTCAACGCACTGAATTCCAACCTGGCCGTGCAACTCGGAGTTGGCTTCGCCTACCCAAATGACACGGCAGAAAGCGCGGTTGCGTCCCCGCTCGACCGCAATAACTTCCCCCGTGGCTTTGACGCAGCGCAAACCGGTAATCCTGGCCCCACGCGAGGAAATGTCATAGGTGCAGGCCATTTCCAGGCATGGTTTGTTCTCGCTATCCCAATAAGTAACGCGAATGGGAAGAGCGACATGGATGCGCTTGTCGCTGCGCTCCGGCGGCTTGTTGGAGAGTCCTTCTGTCAAAACCCACGTCCGCGGACGGGCAAATCCTTGAAGCGAAAGTAACAAGCGAGAGAATTGTGGTCAAAGTACGGTAGTAACCGCACCATTAGTTACCCGGCGCTGAGCGTTCCAAACTGAGTAGGCGCCCGAACATATTTTCGGAGATTTCGCCATTTTCCACAGTTGCATCGCAAACTGGTATGGGCGAAGATGCCCATATCTCTCGTTCGTGGCCATCAAAGCAAAACTCGCACCCGAGAAACCGGTTTCCGCGGCAACAGCAAAACTTCGCCTGCTCAAAAGGCTGCGCTGTACGCTCAGATACGAAAATAAAGCGTGGGCGTGCGGAGCTCAGTTGGTGGCAGGCGTAGATGAAGTAGGGCGCGGCTCTCTGTTTGGACCAGTTGTTGCCGCCGCCGTGATTCTTGATCCGACATATCGAGTTCGCGGACTGCGTGATTCGAAACTTCTGCTGCCTGAGCGGCGCGAAATATTAGCCGAGCGCATTCGGCAGCACGCCATAGCCTGGGCCATCGCTGCCGTGGATGCAGCCCGCATTGATCAGATCAATATCTATCAGGCCTCACGGGTCGCCATGCTGGAAGCAGTGACCCAGCTGAAGCCCACCGCCGACCATCTGCTGATCGATGCCTTGCGGCTGGACTGCGATCTACCGCAAAGGGCCATCATTCACGGTGACGCACTTTCCGCGTCCATCGCTGCAGCTTCCATCCTGGCGAAAGTTGAGCGTGATCGCATGGTCCGGGAGTGGGATCCTGTGTTTCCGGTTTATAGACTGGCTTCTAACAAGGGATACAGCACGCCTCACCATCTCGCTGCGCTGCGCCAGCACGGGCCTTCCCCGCTGCACCGCCAATCGTTCGCTCCAGTGTGGAATGCTCCCGTGCCGCAGGAGGTGCTGGCATTCATGCTGGGAGAAGATCCGGAAGAATCTGTTCGCGAACTTGAGGAGCAGGCAGTATAGGGCTGTCTTAGTCTCTCCGTTACAATCGCTGCATGCCTCTGCGGCTGATGGTCATCACGGCACATCCTGACGACGAAGCCGGCGGCTTCGGCGGCGTGCTGCGCCTGTATCGTGAGCGCCAAGTGGAGACCTGCGTTGTATGTCTCACACCGGGACAGGCCGCCAGCAATCGTGGCGGCGCAAAGAGCGATCAGGAACTCGCGGCCATTCGCCGAAAAGAATTTGCTGCGGCATGCGAGATACTGAAAGTCAATCGCGGAATTGTGCTCGACTATCCGGACGGCAAGCTTTATCGCCAGGATTCTTATAAGGTGGTTTGCGATCTGAGCCGCCACTTGCGCGAATTTCGTCCTCAAGTGCTGCTTACGTTTGGACCGGAAGGGGGCCTAACCGGTCACACCGACCATGCCATGGTTTCAGTATTCGCGACGCT
>DATHJP010000491.1:0-5803 GCA_035489695.1 Terriglobales bacterium | reverse complement strand
GAACACCTCGTACGTGCTTAAAGTGCGACTCGACAATGTGGACTCCCGGTCGCCTAACGCGAACCTCGTACCCACTTTGTCGGGTGGCGGCATTGACATTGACCTGTGACTGCGACGTAAGTCCATTTTTCTGAAGGGGAGAGATGAGGAACGTCGAGAACTGCTGCACGATAACTGTTGTAAACAGGCGTTTACACCAACAACTCGGTTACTGGTGAAATGGCGATATTTCAACAGCAATCTTGCAAATGACCGCTCTCGTTGCACCGCCCGTGCAAAATACGCATTGACGAGGGTTATCGTCGGGGAGCATACTGCGGCCCTCGACCTCTGCTGTTTTCCTGGGCCCAGCCCTGGCCGAGAAGCAACCCATCCCAAAAGGCCGAGCAGACGAACGGAGCTTCCCCCGGGGGGGAGATATCCCACCCGCGAGGGACTACGGCTGAGCGCCACGACAGCTGCAACCGTAATTGGCTCCAGGTGCCACACCTCCTGAGAAAGGGAAACGTCATGAACAAAATCGCCAAGCATTGGATGTGGCTGGCTGCAATAGCCAGCGTTTTCACAGGAACCCTGTGGGCTGACGAGGTCACCGACTGGAACAAGTTCATGTTCCAAGCTGCACTCGCCGCACAGCCGCCGACCTCGCCGCTGGTCATGAGTCGCAACGCAGCCCTCGTTCAATCCGCAGTGTTTGACGCGGTGAACGGAATTGAACCTCGCTACAATCCGGTACACGTAACTCCAGGCGGGCATCGCGAAGCATCACGCCGAGCGGCAGCCGTTCAAGCTGCTTATGCCACACTGGTTCAGCTATATCCGGCGCAGCAGAGCACGTTCGATGCTGAGCGTGCAGCCTCGCTCGCTGGGATCAAAGCTAGTGAACTTTCGATAGCTCGCGGTATCGAGTGGGGCCAGAAAGTCGCAGACGCCATTTGGATTTGGCGTAGCACTGACGGGTTCGCGCCTTCTCCTCCACCATTTCTTGGTGGAACCAATGTGGGGGAGTGGCGTCCGACTCCGCCGGCCTTCCTTCCCGGAGCAGGGCCGCAGTTCGCTTATATGACGCCGTGGGCGATCCTGGCACCTTCCCAGTTCCGACCCGCCGGTCCTCCCAGCCTGGAAAGCGAGAAGTACGCGGCGGACTTCTACGAGACGAAGACCATGGGTAGTATCTTGAGTTCGATAAGGACAGCCGATCAAACGCTGGCTAGCCAATTTTGGAATTCGACCACTGCAAGCTACTTCTGGAACACTGTGGCTGTGACTTTGTCCGCTCCGCGCCATTACAGCCTCTTGCAAAATGCGCGGCTGTTGGCTTTTCTTAACATTGCGATGGCGGATGCCGCCATCGCGTGCTGGGAAGCTAAGTACTATTATCTGTTCTGGCGTCCGGTCACCGCGATTCCACTTGGTGCGACCGACGGCAACCCCGCCACCAGGGATGATGCGAACTGGTTGCCACTGTTGGTAACACCAGCGCACCCTGAGTATCCGTCAGGGCATTCAACCGTGAGCGGCGCGGCGGGAGTAGTGCTTACTAGGTATTTCGGCAAAGACATCTCCTTTGAGGTGAACTCCGACACGATGCCAGGAATAATTCGGTCGTTCAACGGCTTTGGTGCGGCCCTTGAGGAGGTCAAAAATGCACGGATCTTTGCCGGCATTCACTTCCGATCGGCGTGCGACGACGGACAGGCAACCGGTACCGCAGTTGCGAATTACGTCGTGGAACATGCTCTAGGACGCAAGTGAGCAGCACGTAACTACAACGGCAGGGGGAGGAAATAAAAGCGCTTCCTCCCCCAAGCCAACAGAAAACGCCGGATCTAACGCAGAATTGACTCACCCATGAGTTGCCCGTTTTCGATCCTCGAATTGCCGGTTCGATCAATTGCGCCCTGATCCGCGCTTCCAAGACCTCTTGCGCCGTATGAATTCCCCACTGTAGTTATAGATCAGTTCTACAAGGGCAGTTATGTACATTGTTTATGGTGCGCTTACCGAAGGTTTGATTCTTGTCGCAAACAGGCGATTGCACTCACGACTTTGTTGTTGGTGTAATGGCGATATTTCAACTAATCCTAGACAGATGGGTCAGTCCTGCTTTCCTCTTCTTCGCAAACGCTCTCCAGTACGCTCACAAATTGACAGCTAATTTACCGGCGCGCTACACTCTCCCCCCAACCGGGGACAGGTTAGAGGCCCGGCGAACCGTTAAGTAGAGGAGGTAGCGAGCAATGAACAACATCGTTCTGGTTCACGGCGGCTTTGTGGACGGCGCCGGCTGGGAGGGCGTCTACAGGAGCCTAAAAAAGAAGGGCTACAACGTCAGCATCGTCCAGAACCCTACCCTGTCGTTGGCGGACGACGTGGCAGTTACCAAGCGTACTCTTGCATCGCAGGACGGACCTGTCATTCTCGTCGGCCACTCCTATGGAGGAGCGGTGATTACAGAAGCCGGAAACAATCCTAAGGTTGCAGGGCTCGTTTATGTCACCGCCTTTGCTCCGGACAAGGGCGAGTCCGTGTCCTCGCTTATTAAAGATCCGCCGCCCGGCGCACCCGTACCGCCCATACTGCCTCCGCAAGACGGCTTTTTGTTCCTCGAGCGGGCGAAGTTCCGCGCTTCCTTCGCAGCCGATGTGGACGCAGAAAGAGCCGCTTTCATGGCTGACTCTCAAGTCCCGTGGGGCGTGGAGGCTCTCAGCGGCAAGATAAGTGAACCGGCGTGGAAGGCCAAGCCGAGCTGGTACTTGATCGCCACCGACGACAAGATGATCCCACCGGATGCCCAGCGTTCCATGTCCAAGCGGGCGGGTTCTACGGTTGTTGAGGTCAAGGGCAGCCATGCCATCTACGTGTCGCAGCCAGAGGCTGTCGCATCTGTTATCGACCAAGCCGCCAAGAGTGTGAAGACCTCCGCTGCTGCTTAGCAACTCCGGAGGGATTGCCGCCCGATGCCACTGGTTTTTGTCATGGGGTGGAGTCTGCCCGAGTATTGCGAGATCTCTACTTGGGTCTGCGGTTTACGCGACAAGTCCGGTAATCAGGCGGTTACAGCAACTGAGGGGCGATGAGTTTATGGGATTATTAGGGTCAAACGGGCGCCAGGCTGGTCGTGTAAGCGCCGATCCAATACCCTAGATCTGACTAAGCCCTTCTACTCTGTCCTCTGCGTCGAACTCTGCGATTCCCGGAATCCCCGCGTCAGACGCGATTGAAAGTCTTCGTCGCGGGATTGGGCATGTGGACGCTGACCTAGGCCGTCACTCGGACGGCGGTTCTCCATTCTCGTCGCTATCGGATGCGGCTTCCAATCGCAACTGCCCACCAAGAATGTTTGTCACCGAATTCAGATCCCGGGCGAGTGCCTTTCGCCAACGTTCCACGGAATCCTGCGCTAGTTCTTCCATTGTCTGTCCGAAGGAGAGCAGACTGTCGGCGACCCGGGTCTTCACCAACTCGGAAACCGAGGCTTCGATTTGTTTCTGGGCATTCTTTAGTCGCTCACAGGCCTCATCCAGTTGATTTCCAAGCTCCTTCGCATTGCGTGTGCTGAGCTCTTTTAGAACCACGTCCACCGCGCTTTGCAGTTGGGTACGCGCACCGGATATTATGTCGCTGCCCATCCGTACCAGCCGGTTGTCCAAATCTGACTCAAGTTGGCGTGCAGATTCGTCCAGCTTCGTTATGCGGCTGCCAAGATCGGCGGTTTGCGCCTGCAGGCGTGACGATTCTGACGCAACCTCTGCCTGGACTTTCTGCATTTCCCGGCGGTGCACACCATTCTCCTCACTCAGGCGCTGCTGTAGATCTCGCAGGAACTCCTCGCTCCTCCGCTCGAGGCGGATTCCCGCTTCCAAGGCGTGCTGCTGAAACCGCTCCGCACCTGAATCAACATGCTGTTGCACCGCACCGGCGATGTCCGCTGAGAGACCCTGCGCCCGCTGCTCAACCCCTTGCAGCTCTTCCGCCACTTGCTCGCGGAATTCATTCTGTGCTTCACGTATCTTTTTGCCGATCGCGTCTTTCGCCGCCTCAAGTACCTGCTCGGACTGCTGTCGTGCTTGCAGCAACGCTTGTGTCCCGACGTCCTGTCGCAAGCGTGTCCACAACTTCTCCTCAACCTCCGGAGGGATATGCGTAAGTGATATGTCAAATTGACTGCGTTTTGGTTCTCCTCGACCCAACTTTTGCTTGAGCTCTATCACTTCTGCCTGCAATGACTGAATAACATCGGCAACTATGACCCGTACATCGATATCAGTAAGTTGATGTTGAATCTTTTCCGGTGTTGTTTTTCGTGAACGCACAACCAGATTCTCGCCACGGCGATTTTCTGCCGTATTCCTGGCTGGCAGTTTTCCTGAGACCTGTTGTTGGGACTGGGTGACCGTGACCGTCTCCGGCAACTGCATCCAATCTTGCGGACAAGGTTTCAATCCCCAGAAGTTTTCCGGCCGGTCCAGCTGCGCCGCGAGCATCCAGCCCGGTTGACCAGATCCCATCGGCTGGCAGTCCACAACATGAGCAATCGTCTCGCGGCCCCCTTTTCTCTCAAAGTGCACTGGAATGCCGGCTTCCAGCCGCATGGGGGAACGAATCGCGCACCCATGTGCGCTGACAACCAACGTCTCGCACACTTCGGAAAAATCCGCGCCTGGCTCCAGGCTGGTAACGAGTATTGGGACCGTAGCTGGCAACCTCGAGCTGCGCCGTGATGGGTCGACAAAATTTGCACTGTGCATTGGCATCCCTCTTTCGGAAGAGCGCGCGCCGGTCGATCCGTTTACGGCCTCGACCTCTGCACTACTAAGGTAGCGCAAGCATCGCTAACAATGTCTGCTCCGTAGTTCTTCCTCAGTGTCTCAATTGGGCAGTGCACTGTTACCCTCCCTCGGTAACCGGGTAATGAGACCAGGCACTGGCCATCCTCCTGTGGCGCATGAACTAGAAAGTAAGGTGGTTCTGGTAGCGTTTTGGAGTAAGTTAAAACTACATTGGCAACAACTCAGACAACATGAGAGATCGATTTTTAAGAAGGCTCTTAGAAATGTGCTGCCGGCACCGGTTCTCCTGGCCGCATGCCGGGATGCATGGCCAGGACTACCAGGTCTGCCTCATCTGTGGAGTTGTCTACGAATATGACTGCTCAGCCATGCGCCGGACCGGACGGTTGGTGGCGCCAGAAGCCGCGCGATACCTGCCCGAGAAGTAAACCTGCAAATGAACAGAGTGGGGATTAGCGATGGTTGTAGTAGAGGTCTTCCACCGCCTTCTGCACCTTGGCAGACAAGCCTTCCGTTTCGCGCGCCGAGTATCCTGCAGTCGAGATCGGTTCACCTACATGCATCTCCAGGGGACGACTTTTGATGTGATAAGTGTTCATCGGCAGCAGTTCGTAAGTTCCGATCAACGCTACGGGTACGATATCGACCTGCGCTTTGATGGCCAGGAAGAATGCTCCGGGCAAGAACGGCTTGATGTCACCGTCCGGCGTGCGGCCACCTTCGGGAAAGATGACGAGAGGCATTCCGCCCTTCAAACTTTTCAGCGCCGACCGAATGCTCGCCACCGATCCGCCCGGGTGCTGTTGATCGATGCATACCTGCCCAGAACGCTTGAGATGCCATCCCACAATGGGATACGAGAGTAATTCCTTTTTGAACACGATGCGGAACTGAAAAGGGAGATAGACGTAGAGCACTGGGATATCCAGCGCTGAGCCATGGTTCACGGCGTACACGTATGGCTTCGAAGTGTCGATTTTTTCCAGACCGGTGACTTTGACCGGGGAAAG
>DATHJP010000490.1:0-5452 GCA_035489695.1 Terriglobales bacterium | reverse complement strand
CTGGTTTTCCTGTCGCCGTCTTGAATTCGCCCGGGTTGTAGGATGCGCCGAACTGATAAAGCCCGGAGTATCCCTTACGGGTCTCGACATTGTCGAAAGCTCGGACCGACGATGCCTTTTTGCCCGGAGTGAATCCGATCTCAAAAACACTTACGGGTCCCCCATTAAACTGCGGAACCAAGCCGGTTGGGTTATGAGAAAAAGGCTTGCGGTCCTCGGCGATAACCATCGATTTCACATAGAGGTGGTCAATGGGAACAACGCGGACTTCCACCGCCGGCGTAGACGGAGGATCGAAGGACTCGAAGTCTGTAAACAGATTGCCTAACGCGTATCCCATTGGCTCAAAAATGAAAGAGGCGGCGTAGTGTTGCGCTCCGTAGAAGTCCTGGCCCGCGAACTGACCGAGGCGGACGGTGAGCCGTTCATCAAGCCATCGCTTTTCCAGCCACCAGGAATCGAGCCGGAACGTATGAGAGCTGGACATGCCGCTCGGGCTGGTCAGTAATCCAAGTTGCCTGTCGAGGTGGCCTCCGCCTTGCCAGAGCGCAGTCGCGTGAAAATACCAGCCGGATTGACCTACCAGCGCACCGAAATCGATGTCGATGGTGCTTCGAACTCGGTTCCAACTGACAAAGCGCTCGTTGCGATCGCTCTCGATGTTCGAGAGATTATCGCTGATGTATTGCAAATCGAACCTGACGCCCCGTTCGAACAAGTACGGCCGGACACCGCCCCAGTCTCCCAAGAGATGGCCGTGCGGACCCTGACCCGTCTCATGACTATCAGGGCCGCTAAGCGTTTCTCCGATCTGAGGATAAGCGCGGGCCGCGAAGACGGACAACGCGGCCCACACTAGAATAACGGGTCTGCCAGCTGGCGCTCGCATGATTTACATCCGGGTAGCTTTCCAGACGTTTCTTTCTGCTCTTCATTCATGCGCTCGTCGAGCCAGAAGCTTATCAGTTCGCTTTTGCCACGTAGGGATGGACCATCTTTGCCGGATCAACCACGCGGTCAAATTCGGCTTCGGTTACAAAGCCCAGCTTTAGTGCGCCTTCCTTGAGCGTGAGGTCGTTGTCCAACGCGTAATGAGCTATTTTCGAGGACTTGTCGTAGCCAATGACGGGCGAAAGTGCGGTTACCAGCATCAAGGAGCGGTCCACGTATTCCTTGATCTTCTTCAAATTCGGCTTCGTCCCTTCGATCAGGAATTTCCCGAAGTTTGTGCACCCGTCGGTCATAATTGTGATCGAGTGAGTGATGTTGTAGATGATCAGCGGTTTGTAGACATTCATTTCGAGATAACCACCGGCACCCCCAAAGCCCACCGCCACATCGTTAGCCATGACCTGTACAGCGATCATGGTCAGCGCCTCAGCCTGTGTCGGATTCACTTTGCCGGGCATGATCGACGAGCCCGGCTCGTTGGCTGGAATAACGAGCTCAGCAAAACCGGCTCGAGGCCCGCACGACATCAGTCGAATGTCATTGGCAATCTTGTAGAGCGACACCGCCAGCGTCCGGAGCGTACCGGAAAGCTCTACCAAGTCATTGTGAGCACCCTGCACCGCGAACTTGTTAGGTGCGCTGACGAAGGGCAGGCTCGTAAGCTTCGCAATTTCGGCAGCAGCCGCTTCCCCGAATCCCGGAGCTGCATTGATGCCGGTCCCAACCGCTGTGCCGCCGAGCGCGAGGCGATACACCCCTTTCACTGCATTCTCAATTCGATCGAGATTGTCGGTGAGCACGCCGGCATAGCCCGACCACTCCTGTCCGAGCGTGAGTGGCGTAGCGTCCTGCATATGAGTGCGGCCGATCTTGACCGTGTCTTTCCACTGCTCAGCCTTGGCTGCGATCGCATCGCGCAGTGTCTTCACCGCAGGTATCAGTCGCTCTTTCACATTCACTGCCGCCGCAATGTTCATCGCGGTGGGGAACGAGTCATTCGACGATTGTGACATGTTTACGTGATCGTTGGGATGGACCGGAGTCTTGCTTCCAAGCGGCGTCCCCGCGAGCTGGCAACACCGGTTGGAGATGACCTCGTTCACGTTCATGTTGAACTGTGTCCCGCTTCCTGTCATCCAGACGTGCAACGGGAACATGTCGTGGTGCTGGCCAGCCAGGATCTCATCGCAAGTCTGCACGATGAGTCGGTAACGCTTGTCATCGAGCCGTTTCCCGGCATGGTTGGCATTGGCGGCGCCTTTCTTCAGCGTCGCGTATGCTGTGATCATCTCCCGTGGGATTAGATCCTTCCCGATGCTGAAGTGCTCCAGCGAGCGCTGCGTCTGGGCGCCCCACAAACGATCTGCTGCGACTTTAACTTCGCCGAGCGAGTCTGTTTCGACGCGGAATTGGCCATTGGTAGGTTTGGTCGGCGTCATTTTGGGCTTTGAATTTGTGTGTTTCGCTGGCGAGCCGGTTTGGCGTTGCCGAGTGTTAGTACTCTTGTTTGTAATCATGCTGCCCTCCGAGTTTGCGTTTTCGACGCCGAGCTGTTTGAGTATTCCGGTTTGTAGACATGGCTACGAATGAACGCAACCATGTCGGCGGGGCGCTCGACACGAGCGAGGCCGAGATCGAAGACAAGCTTGGCTACACGCGCCGCCGTCTGGATCTCCGTCTCCAGAATGTTCGATTGCAGCGGGTAGAGCAGGCCCTGATTCAATAGGTCCGACGGAACCTGATCCGCAACCGCTTGCCCAGCTTCAATGAACATTTCGTCGGTGACGCGTTTCGCTTGCGTCGCGAAGATCGCCATTCCAACCGCCGGGAATATGTAGAAGTTGTTAGCTTGTCCCGGCAGGAATGTCTTCCCATTGAGGTGAACCGGCGGAAACTGCACGCCGGCTGCATAGATCGCCTTGCCTTCTGACCAGGTATAAGCCTGCTCGGACGTGCACTCGGCGTGCTCAGTCGGATTTGAAAGCGCAAGTATCACCGGCCGCTCGTTAATCCGCGACATGGCCTCGACGACTTTCTGGTTAAACGCTCCTCCTATCGTGCTGACGCCGATGATCGTTGTCGGTCTAATACTTTCAATCGCAGCGACAAAATCCCGGGTCGGCGGGTGCTTGTGGGCGTAAGGCTTTTGAAAATCGACAAGATCTGTGCGTGTCGACTCCAATAAGCCATTGACGTCGAACATATAGACCTGCGATTGCGCTTCTTTCAGCGTCAAACCTTGATCAACGAGCGCCGAACAAAGCAGGTTGGCGAGGCCAATACCGGCAGAGCCCGCGCCGAGGAACAAATACTTTTCGTCCCTCAGTTTGGTCCCTTTCAGCTTGGTAGCGTTAATCATACCGGCAAGGGTGATGCCGGCGGTACCTTGCACGTCGTCGTTGTAGACACAGTAGTTGTGGCGGTAACGCTCAAGCAGGTGCACAGCGTCCACACCAGTCCAGTCCTCAAAGTGAATGCAGCACTTCGGAAAGACCTCTTGAACCGCTTCAACAAATTCATCGACGAAGGAATAGAGCTCCTCGGTCGATGGGCGCGTCTTGCGCATCCCTAGATAGAGTGGGTCATGCAGGTATTGCTCGTTGTTGGTACCGGCGTCGAGATACATCGGCAACAGGTATTGCGGCGGCACTCCGGCACAGGCCGTGTAGAGTTGTAACTTGCCAATTGGAATACCCGCGCCGTTTGCCCCAAGGTCGCCGAGACCGAGGATTCGGCCGCCATCCGTCACACAAATGAACCGCACATCCTTCTGTGGCCAGTTCTTCAGGATCTCCTTTACTTTGCCCCGGCGTTTGATGGAGAGATACATGCCCCGTGTGTCGCGGTAGATGTGACCGAACTTCAGACATGCTTCCCCGATGGTTGGGTCATACACGATCGGGAGAAAGCGCGCCGGATCGGACATCACGGTCCGATAGAAAAGCGTCTCGTTGTGATCGAGCAGATTGATGAGGTAAATGTAGCGATCGAGGTCTGTGCTCTTGTGGCCGAGTTGCATCATCACGCGGCTTAATTGCAAGTCCTCGGTCTCGGTCACGTCGGGTACCAGGCCAACGATGCCAAGTGCCTCCTTCTCTGCCTCAGTGAAGGCGGTTGACTTGTTGAGTTCTGGTTCACGAAGCACGTCAATGCCGCGCTTTCCGTCTAATGTTGCGGTGTTCATATCGTGTTGCTCCTTTGTTGATTTGATTTGCTATTTTTTTCTCAAGCTTTCGAGGGTAGAGCTCTCATGAAATTTGAAGTTTCTTTTTCCGAACCCTTTCTGCGCCACGGACACCCGCCGAATGTTGTGCTGTCTGCTTGAGTATCCATTATGTAGAACACACTGGGAACGCCGTTGGGTCTTCCGCAACTGCGCTTCCGAGGGATTTTTTGGTACCACTTATGAGGTAATGCTCGCTCCCTCTTTCGAGATAAAAGGTCCGGCCATCGACGATTGTGATCTTGTCAATTCGAACTGGCGGCGAAGATGATTCACTTACGAAATTCTGGGCTTGGGACAAGAAGAACCTTCCTTCGATCACACACGCCATTCGCGCAGCAGTTGCCGCGACCGTGTCGGTATCATCGCGCGCCTCGTGCAAATGCCTGAGGCGTACTGGGCCGCGATCGCGACTTTGATCGTCATGCAATTCACGCTCGGCGCGACACTGACGCTCTCGATTAGAGAATTGAACGAAAGCATCCCAGAACGTATCTCGGACCACAGTCCAATCATTGTGGACCTGCCTCTGCAGGAACCTTCCTTGACAACCAGTTTGCTTCGGCATTGAGGCGAAAAGGATGACAAACCACGGGTGTTGCCCTTACTCGGACAGCAGATCCGTCGGCATCCTCTTTCAGGAGACTCGTCTGTAAACTTGTTTGTACGTGATAGTTTGAGACAGTTGGGGGCTCGTTTCTGTCACTTGCATAGTCAGCGTCCGCCCATCAGGGCTTAGAGTGTAATCATTAACTCTGCGCCCGTCTGCTGACGTGAATGTCTGCGCCAAACGCCGGCCTGCCAACTGCATGCTAGCGTTCACCTTTTCTCCGTCAGGACTAACCCAAGCGACAGGTGCACCCTTCGCCGGTGTGCGTAACGGCGGCTGGTTATCCACGGTGACGCTGATTTCATTCGGAGAAGAAGTGATGGCTACCTGGCGGTAAGCGGGGTTCAGTTTCTTGAGGCGCCCTCGAGCGATATCTCGCGTCAGCAAGTTCAGCTTCCCCACCGCCTCGTCGATCACCTCATTCATATTGTCGCTGTCTGTTTCGTCTAGGATGTAGGTTCCATCCAGGCCGGACTCCTGTGACGCAGCCAGTGTGTTTGAGCCAAGAAAGATCGCACTGCACAGCAGGACCAGGCAAAGTGTCGACACGAAATTAGTCATAGCCATTTTCTCCTGCGCCGGTGACGAGCGATATTCTGTCGTGAGTTTTCATCATTCGACCCTCAGAAGGTATTCGCCAGAGTGCTTCACGCGTTTTTAAAAGCTCG
>DATHJP010000489.1:0-6795 GCA_035489695.1 Terriglobales bacterium | reverse complement strand
TGCTTATCGAAATATTCGCGGCGGTAGCGCCTGTGCTGTCCGTGACTGACCAAGAGACGCTGGCGGTAACATCCACGGGAGGCCCCCCGGAGACGGTCGCGTCACACGTGTACGTCGTGGTCCCACCTAACGCGACATTCTGATTATTGGGACTGATGGTGATCGCAGTGACGTTATTCAGCACCACAACAACCGTAGTGGTGCCAGTCGTGGCCCCGGATGACGCCGAGATGGTTGCTGTTCCTGAAGAGACGCCGGTCACATTCCCGCTCGGATTGATCGAGGCAATCGTATCGTCGGAGGAAGACCAGAAAACGCCCGAAGTCAACGTCTTTGTGCTGCCATCGTTGAAGTTTCCGATGGCCGTCATCTGCAGGGTGTTGCCCTGCTGGAGATTCACATTTTGCGGCCCCACTGTGATCGAAGTCAGCTGGGGATCCTGGAAAAAGCCGCGGCAGCCCACTGCCCCAGCAAAGGAGAAAAGTGTTGTAAATGCAACCAGCAGTTGAAGTTTCCGCGAATTACTCAGCATCGTTTAATGGTCCCGGCAGATGCGCCTTGTCGACAACATCCACAGCGGCGCATGAGAATTGTAGCAGAGACTATTCCGGACCGGTGCCGATGTGAACCATCGTGGGACACACAGGCCCGGACAGTCTTAGCCGTCCACCTTAGAAGAACGTAATCAAAGGTCAGGCTTGCAGGTGGATTTTCCTGCAACCGCGTCAGATCGTCTAGAAAAACATTTCTCCTCAATCTGATAGCCTAATTCTTCATCACACCAATGAGAAAACGACTCGTCTCTCTCTCCCTCCTTTGTTTCCTGGCAATCAGCACATTTGCACAACAGATAGCCGAATCATCAAAAAGCACAACAGTCGCCAAGCCTCGCGCCATGCGCTCCGCACTGAAGGTTTGCACCGCCTGTATCCGCGCCGACATGGAATTTCTGGCATCGGATGCGCTCCGCGGTCGTGGCAGCGCTACCCCGGACGAGCTAATCGCCGCCACTTACGTGGCCTCTGAACTTCGCCAATATGGGATCGAGCCTGCGGGCGACAACGATGGCTACATTCAACGTGCGCAACTCCTTACCCGGGTGGTGAAAGGGCCGCCACAACTGACGTTCACCATCCCCAGCAACGGCACCTCGCACGCGGGAGTGATTTGGACCCACGGGAGTGAAATCCTGGTATTGCACATGTCGCAAGCCGAAATTTCCGGTCCTCTGCAGAAAATTGATCTTGCAGCGGGAGAACAGAAAGTCAAACCCGGGGCTATCGTCTTTTTCAAGACCAAAGCGGGCAAGAGCCCACGGGCATCGATGATCGCAGCGGTCCAGGCCGGAGCCGCGGCGGTTCTCGCTTCGGAGTATCCAATCATTCGCGAACGATGGGAAGAGACTTCCCGGCTATTGCCGCAACTTCCCAGCCAATTGAAAGGGAGCGCGGACGAGGGCTTGGGCGCGGGTTACAACTTAGCGGTTGTGAGTCAGGCGGCGGCTCCCACACTGGAGCAGCTTCCTGAGGGAACCATAATCCGCTTAGCTGCCCCGACGTCGACGTCCGAGAATTCCTACACCTGGAATGCGATCGGGATCTTGCGAGGTACAGATGCTGCGCTGCGGCACGCCGCAGTGTTGTTCTCCGCTCATCTGGACCACCTGGGAATCGGCGAGCCGGTAAAGGGCGACAATATTTACAACGGTGCGGACGATGATGCCTCCGGAACCACAGCGGTACTGGAACTGGCGCGGGTGCTGGGTGCGGGACCGCGTCCACGACGGACAGTGATCTTCGCACTTTTCGGCAGCGAGGAAACTGGCGGACTCGGTTCGAGTTATTTCCGAGAACATCCTCCAATCCCGCTGAAGGATATTGCGGCCAACCTGGAATTCGAAATGATTGGACGTCCTGACCCGGCGTTGAAACCAAATACCATGTGGCTGTCAGGATGGGAGCGGTCGAATCTCGGCCCGGTCATGGCTTCGCATGGCGCACACCTGGTGGGCGATCCGCATCTCGATCAGAATTTCTTTGCCCGTTCTGACAACTATGTATTGGCGAAAAAAGGTGTGGTGGCGCAGACCATCTCAAGTTTCGGACTCCATTCTGATTATCACCAGCCCAGCGACGACCTGGCACACATCGATTTCAAGCACATGACCTGGGCGATCGAGTCACTGCTGCGACCGGTGGAGTGGTTGGTGAATTCGGATTTCAAGCCCAAGTGGAATGTCGGAGGAAAACCTTAAAAAGCAGTGATCAGTGGGCAGTGGCCAGTGTCCAGTAAAACACTGAAGATCAGGTCTCAGATGAAATTGCGGAGGGAAATCACTGGCCACTGATCACTGACCACTAGTTCGCCTTAAAAGCAGTGATCGGTGGGCAGTGGTCAGTGTCCAGTAAAACACTGAAGATCAGGTCTCAGATGAAATTGCGGAGAGAAATCACTGGCCACTGATCACTGACCACTGGCCACTAGTTCGCCTTCTTGGCTTTCGCAATCCGCTCATCCACCGGCTTGCGTCCTGCAAAACCTTCGCTGCTCGTGTGCCAGTGAGTGATGCCCTGTTCTCCCAGCTTCCAGCAGAGCAGGACGATGCGGCCTTCCACTTTGCAGGGAAAATCCAGCAGTCCAATCTCTATATCTTTGACTTGCACGCCGATGGCATTTATTTCAGCCAGCGTGTCTTTCACGCGATGGATAGCTTTTTCCCGTTCGGCCTTGCGGCGCGCCATTTGCACGACGTTCACCAGCAAACCGCCGCTCATCATTACGCGGTGAGCCAAATCTTGGAGTTCGTTGTCCACGGCTTCGATCAACTTCTTGCCGTCCATCGCGGCGCGCAGGAGTGATTCCAACACGGGCAATAAATTCTGAGCTTCTTGGAGAGTAAATGTGCGGTCGGCCATAAGAGGTATGTCTTTATTCTAATTCATTCGACGATGAAGTGGGGTATGACGTAGGGAATAGGAGCAGAGGTTACTGCCGCATTCAGCACTCAGCAATTCAGCCAGCGTAGGTTTTGTCTTGACCTCAGCAACAACTGTCCGGGCTGAATGCTGATTGCTGATTGCTCCTTCTCGCAGTCGAGATCGCCAACATCACTGAATTTCGAGCATTCGATCAAGCGCAACCCGCGCCCAGTGCTTAACATCGTCTTTCACTTTGATCTGATTGACGATGTTGCCTTCGGCCAAATTTTCAAGCGCCCAGCAAAGATGCTGCGGCGAGATGCGGAACATGGTCGTGCAGAGGCAACCGGAATCGTCCAGCGTGATGACCTTCTTTCCTTCGGCAGCGAATTCCTTGCCCATGCGGTTGACCAGATGGATTTCCGTGCCCACCGCAAACATCGTTCCGGCAGGCGCGTTGCGGATCATCTTGAGCAAGCCTTCGGTGGACCCAATCCCATCCGCTTTCTGACACACTTCCCAGCGGCATTCAGGATGAACAATCACTTGAATTCCTGGATATTTCGCCCGGACGTTATCCACGTGCTCAGGAAGAAAGCGCTGGTGTACCGAGCAATGGCCTTTCCACAGGATCGCTTTTGCCGCGCGCAAGCGCTCTGGCGTGACACCGCCATTGATCATGAATGGATCCCACACGACCATATCGCTGAGCGGGATTCCCATGGCATAGCCGGTATTGCGGCCGAGATGCTGGTCGGGGAGAAACAGAAGTTTGGGCGTCTTGGCGAATCCCCATTTGAATGCGCCTGAAGCGTTGGAAGACGTGCAAACCACGCCGCGTCGTTCTCCACAAAAAGCCTTGATCGCCGCGGTGGAATTCATGTAGGTGATGGGCGTAATGCCTTCGCCGGCATCATCGGTCAGACCGGCGGCAATCAGTTGCTCCCAGCAATTTTCTACCTGCGTGATTTCCGCCATATCGGCCATGGAGCATCCGGCGTTGAGATCAGGCAGAACGGTGACTTGTCCGGGGCGGCTGAGGATGTCGGCACTCTCCGCCATGAAATGCACGCCGCAGAAAACGATGTACTTCCCATCCGCCATAGCGGCCTCTTGCGAAAGCCGGTAAGAGTCGCCGCGGAAATCAGCGTAACGTATAACTTCATCGCGCTGATAGTGATGTCCGAGGATGACGCAGTCGCGCCCCAAAGCCTCGCGAGCCGCACCAATGCGTTCGTCCATAGTGTGATCGGGCAGAACGAGATAGTTTTCCAAACTGCAAATTGGAGCTGCTGTCGCCAATGTCATGTCTCCGCTTTCAGTTTCGGATAGGCGTTTGCGGCGGCCAAAGCCGCATGGGGCAAATCGCTTTAAACCGAAACGGGGATGTTGAAAGCCTATCTAGCGGCTCCAGCCGATTCACTGCATCTTGCGATGCCCAACCGGCGGGGTTGTTGAAGCCACTTCCATTCTACCAGTTGGATGCAGAGGGCGGTAGAAAGTGTCACCTTTTTTCATACAAACGGTAAGCGAGGCTTGGGGAGGGCACGGCTTCAGCCGTGCCGTCTGACACAATACAAGACGGCTTTAGCCACTGAGGATGCGCTCTGATGCCTACCCGCCGATATGCACCATCGTGCGCGACGCTGGGACAAAATCCGGCTCGCCGATGTGATGACGTTCTTCCTTCCGCGCCACCACGCCGCGAATGAACTCCACCAAATCTTCATCCGAAGCGCCACGGCGCATCAATTCGTGCAAATCGTGATCCCAAACGGAAAAAAGACAAGTACGAATCTTTCCATCGGAAGTAATACGGATCCGGCTGCAATGTCCGCAAAAAGGATGTGAAACCGGTGCAATAATTCCGATCTCTCCGATGCCATCGTCAAAGCGATAACGTTTCGCGGTTTCGCTGCGCTCATGCGGAATTTCTACCAGAGGACGATACTCCGACATGCGATGCAGGATTTCATCTAGGGTAACGACCGTCTCGGGCGCCCAAACCCGATCTTCCTCGAGCGGCATGAACTCGATGAAGCGCACGACCACGCCTTCTTCCCGAGCGAACATGCCGAAAGGAACAATCTGATCTTCATTGAACCCACGCATCAGTACGCAATTGACTTTCACCGGCCATAGTCCCGCGCGCCGCGACGCCCGAATTCCCGCCAATACATTGTCGAATCCATTGGATACGCGAGTGATCCGGGCGAAACGATCAGGATCAACCGCGTCCATGCTGACCGTGACACGACGCAGGCCAGCATCCTTCAATGGCTGTGCCATCTCGGCAAGGAGATGCCCATTCGTGGTGATGGCAATGTCGAGCACTTCACCATCTGAATTGCACAACTTGGCTAGCTGAGCTACAAAATCAACTACGCCCTTACGCAGCAATGGCTCGCCGCCGGTAATGCGAACTTTGCTGATCCCTAACCCAACCAATACCCGCGCCATCCGCAGATAATCAGCAAACGGCAGATCGCCATACAGCGCACCTTCATTCCCCGTGCGGCAATAAATGCACTTGTAGTTGCAACGATCCGTGATGGAGATCCGAAGATCGGTGATCGGACGCCCGAATTTGTCGGAAAGTAGCATTTAGCACCCATCATTCAGCACTCAGCCAGCTTGGGCCTGCGTCGCAATCAGCAACACCCTTTCCGGGCTGAATGCTGAGTGCTGATGGCTGAGTGCTACTTTCAGGAAAGGAGGCAAAACCAGGCGGAGAAATACTCCGGCGAGCGTTTCCTTTCCAAAGGCTTCTCACGAAGCACGGGAGGCGCAAGCGTTTCCACCGGCACCCTCGGGAAACGTGTGGCGCGGGCGCCCTCGCCCGCGTACCGTCTCCGCCGCCGTTGCAGCCAGGGTATGCCCGAAGGCCGCAGCGGTCGAAAACTCAAGATCATTATAGATGCGGACAGGGACGTCAGGGCAACAAAGGTTTGTTGGGATAGGCCTTTTCGATCGCAGCTGCGGCAAGTGGCGACATGATGCTGTAACCAGCTTTGTTGGGATGCAATCCATCCTCAGCCAAATCTCGTTTGAGCAGACCCTTTTCATCCACCATCGGGCTGAAATAATCCAGATAGACTTCGCCGTGCTCTGCGCTGTAACTCTTCAGCCAGCGATTCAGTTCCACGATTTTCTGCGGCGAGCGCTGCGCAAAAAAATCCTGAGACTCCGGCGTGTAATTGTTCACCGGAAGGATGGACGCGAAGACAACATTGATGCAATTGGCTTTCGCTAAATCCGCCATGGAAGCGTAATTCGCGTCAATGTCTTCGAGCGACATCGGACCGGTGTTGCCCGCAATGTCATTGGTTCCCGCCAGAATCACAACAACTTTGGGCGCGAGCGCGATCACGTCTTGCCGGAAGCGCAGCAGCATTTGTGGAGTAGTCTGTCCGCTGATGCCGCGATTGATGTACGGCTTGCCGGGAAAATACTCTGCCAGGTGCCACATGTCGGTGATGGAATCCCCGAAGAATACAACCCGCTTCTCATCCGGAGCGGGAGGCTTCAGACTGGCGTTGGCGGCGTGATAGCGAGCGAGCTCGCCGAAATCATCTCGCAACGCAGCAGCCTTCGATTGCCGGTATTCCTCCAGGCGCTGCGCGGCAGGTGACCCAGGCGGCGCTTGGCTGAAGGCGGAAACACACAGGACTAGCGCAACCATCAGTCGCGTGCCATTGACCTTTAGAAACATCTCTCTCCTCTTCGCAAATCTTGCCGACTCACATCCCATCGTAATTCGGACCACCACCGCCCTCGGGCGGGACCCAGGTGATGATTTGATACGGATCGTGAATGTCGCAGGTCTTGCAGTGCACGCAATTTGACGGATTCAGGCTGATGCTTTTGCCGTGGGGAG
>DATHJP010000488.1:0-4194 GCA_035489695.1 Terriglobales bacterium | reverse complement strand
CCTGCTGGTGCCAGGAGGCTTTGGCAAGCGCGGCATCGAGGGAATGCTGATTGCAATTCGCTACGCCCGTGAAAGGAAGGTCCCGTATTTCGGCATCTGCCTGGGCATGCAGACGGCGTGCATCGAGTTTGCCCGGAACGTATGCGGCCTTGCCGATGCCAACTCCAGCGAGTTCGATCCATCAAGGCCACACCGGATCATTTACAAACTTCGTGAGCTGCGCGGCGTGGAAGAGTTGGGCGGCACCATGCGGCTGGGCGCATGGACTTGCAAAATCGAACCGGGTACTTTGGCGTACAAGATTTATGGCAAGCTGGAGATCAGTGAACGCCATCGCCACCGTTACGAATTTAACCGGGAATACGAAAGTACGCTGACTGCGGGGGGATTGCGGATTTCCGGGTCGACTCCAGATGGGACATACGTTGAGATGGTGGAATTACCTGATCACCCGCATTTCATTGGCTGCCAGTTCCATCCCGAATTCAAGTCGAAACCACTGGAGCCGCATCCACTGTTCAAGACCTTTGTGGGCGCGTCGTATGAGCATGGATTGAAACGGCGCGCTGACAAGGCGGCTGCGGAAGTGGAAATGTTCCACCGGCCGGAGAGAGTGGCCAGAAGATAAGACCGATTGTCATCCTGAGCGACAGAGGGGCTGCGCAAAGCGCAGAGTCGACGAGTCGAAGGATCCCTAATCTTGACTAAGGATGCGGTCTGAGGTTCTGCGATTTCGTCAACAGCGGAAAAGGCCTTCGAACAGCAAGCAGATAAGATGGTAGCGATCCCTTCGACTGCGCCAACGGGCTCAAGCGAGCCCATTGGCTTCGCTCAGGATGACAAGTGACAACCTCCTTCCAAATCGATAATGTCCGAATCGGCGCTGGTGGATTATTCCTTATCGCCGGTCCCTGCGTGATCGAGAGTGAAGACCATGCCATGTTTATGGCGGAAGTCATCAAGGGCGTAACCCGATCTCTGAATTTCCCTTTCATCTTCAAAGCGTCGTATGACAAGGCGAATCGGACTTCCATGCGGAGTTTTCGCGGGCCGGGTCTCGCCGAGGGGCTTCGCATCCTAAAAAAAGTGAAGAATGAAGTGCACGTCCCGATCCTCACCGACGTGCACGAAACCGCGGACGTCCCGAAAGTTGCGGAAGTTGCCGACATATTGCAGATCCCTGCGTTCCTCTGCCGTCAAACCGATTTGATTGTGGCGGCAGCCATGAGTGAGCGCGTGGTGAATATCAAAAAAGGCCAATTCGTTTCGCCCTGGGACATGCGCCATGCGGTCGAGAAATGCCGCACTGCGGGGAATGACAGAGTTTTTGTCACGGAACGCGGCTCTAGTTTCGGCTACAACAATCTGGTGGTTGACATGCGTTCGCTGGCCATCATGCGCAAATTTGTTCCCATAGTTTTCGACGCTACCCATTCGGTGCAATTACCATCAGCCTCGGCTGATGGAGATCATGCGGTGAGCGGAGGTCAACCCGAGTTCATTCCGGTACTAGCGCGAGCCGCCGTAGCGGCCGGAGTGGACGGCGTGTTCATGGAAGTGCACGACAACCCCAAGGAAGCCAAATCTGATGGGGCGAATGCGCTTGAGTCCACCAAGCTGCGCGCGGTTTTGAAGGAACTGCTGGCGTTGCAGGGAGCGTTGTCGGGAGCGCATGTGACACCGTAATCGTTGCAGTAATTGAAGCAAAGGGCGACACGGTCCAGCAGCGTCAGCCGGCCATTCAGGTCAACGATTTTGAAGGAACGAGAAAGCCGTCTGCAGCACATCGCCGCAAGTCCCGGAGGGACGGAAACAATTTAGCCCAGCGCTTCAGCGCTGGGAGAGCACGCACAGTTTGTCGCAAGCCCCAGAGGGGCGGCACAATCATCCCAAAATATGCTCCGGGTCGTGGGCCACGCCGTACTTGATGAATTTGGGTTGTAGATCGTCCGAAATATTTTTATGTCTTTCCATGTTGGCGAAATTACGTGGCTTCTGTCGCTTGAATGTGTGACACGGTGTCGTCCCTCCGGGACTTGCTCGTTGGCTCGCACTTACCCAGCGCTGAAGCGCTGGGCTTAATTGTTTCGTCCTGCGGACTGGGCCGGTGCCTGTCGGACTACAGCCGCGGCAATCATCCCAAAACATGCGCCGGATCGTAGGCCACCCCGTACTTCGTGAGGAATTCCAAGAATTCGTCTTCGAAACTTCTTGTGGGCGTGGTGTGCTGCCTGATTCTCGATGTAGCGAACCACATCGGCGGTTTGTGACGCGCTGACACTGAAGGCTCCGTAGCCCTCCTGCCACGAAAATTTATTGCCGACGGCTCCGGTTTCGTTCAGCCATTTCGACGAGCTTCCTTTTAGGAATTGAATTGCTTTTGACAGAGGCAGGCTGGGCGGGAGAAGTAGAAGTGCATGCACATGATCTTTCACGCCGCCTATGATCATGGCTTCGAAGCCTTGATTGCGGGCAATCCCAGCCATGTAAGCCCAGAGTTTGGGTTGTAGCTCGTCCGAGATGCTTTTCTGTCTTTCCTTGGTGCTGAAGATTACATGGATTCTGTTGCTGGAATATGTGTGCGACAT
Source organism: Terriglobales bacterium (assembly GCA_035489695.1). Lineage (GTDB taxonomy): Bacteria > Acidobacteriota > Terriglobia > Terriglobales > Acidobacteriaceae > 40CM-3-55-5. The sequence goes on along the minus strand of DATHJP010000488.1, from coordinate 1,606 downwards.
GGTACCGTCCCTTCGGGACTCGCTCGGTTGACTCGCCTACCCAGCGCTGAAGCGCTGGGCTAAGTTGTTTCGTCCTGCCGGACTCGACCGTTGCTGGCCCCACGCTGAGGTACAAAGTATGAATTGTTTCGACCTGGAAGGTCCTCATACCCCAGAGGTCTCGCCTACCCAGCGCTGAAGCGCTGGGCTTAATTGTTTCGTCCTGCCGGACTCGATCGTTGCTGGCCCCACTGCTGAAGCGCAAAGTATGAATTGTTTCGACCTGGAAGGTTCTCATACCCAAAGGTCCTTGCCTACCCAGCGCTGAAGCGCTGGGCTTAATTGTTCCGTCTTGCGGACTGGGCCGTTGCTGTCCGACTTGAAGTGCCCGCCCTGGCAACTTATTCTGTTCCTGCGAGCTGGGTAAAGATGTGATGGCGGTCACGGCTGTGCGAGACTAAATCTGCTACCATTTCCGGCCTCAGCATCAGCCTCGTTCCGTGATGATTTTTTCCGCCATTGCCGGCATTTTTCTCATTCTCCTCATCCTGCTGGATGCGTTTGAAACCGTCGTCCTGCCCCGCAGAATCCGCAGGCAATTTCGTCTGACCGCCTGGTTTTATCGCTATACCTGGAGGCCGTGGGCGAGAATTACCAGCCATATCAAGTCTCCTAGCCGGCGAGAGAATTTTCTCGGCTACTTCGGGCCTTTATCGCTGATCTTCCTGCTCATGTTTTGGGCCTTCGGCTTGATTATGGGGTTTGCCTTGTTGCAATACGGGATTGGCGAACATGTGCACTTAGGCAATGAGCGGGTCACTTTCTGGACAGTTCTTTATATGAGCGGTGAGACGTTCTTCACCCTCGGACTGGGAGACGTGGCTCCCACCAGCAGCCTGTCCCGGGCCTTGACCGTGTTGCAATCCGGCTTGGGTTTCGCTTTCCTGGGCGTGGTCATTGGATACTTGCCAACGATATATTCGTCATTTTCCAGGCGAGAGATCGAAATCTCACTGCTCGATGCTCGTGCGGGATCGCCGCCCAGTGCCGCGGAACTACTTTCGAGATTCGGTAACTGTCCGCAACAAGAGGTGCTTGACCAGATCCTTCGCGATTGGGAACGTTGGGCGGCTGAGGTACTGGAGAGTCATCTCTCTTATCCGGTGCTCAGTTTTTTCCGTTCACAGCACAACAATCAATCGTGGCTGGGCGCGCTGACTACTATCCTTGATGCGACTGCCCTGGTGATTGCGGGAGTGGATCAGATCCGTCCCGAGCAGGCCAGAATCACTTTCGCGATGGCGCGGCACGCTGTGGTCGATCTGTCACAGGTAGTCAACGCGCGCTATGATCCGCGGCATCCTGAGCGGTTGTCTACGTCCGAATTAGCACGGCTACGACAAAGTCTGGAAACGCGCGGGATACGTTTGCGTGAAGGCTCCGAGGCAGAACAAAAGCTGGCTTACCTGCGAACACTGTATGAACCGTACGTGCTGGCCATGGCGCGTAATCTTGCTATTAGTCTGCCGCCGTGGATTCATTCCGATAAAAAGCGGGACAACTGGCAAGCTGGACCCTGGGACCGCGCGATTAAAGAGAGGACGGCCATGGAACATACACCGTCAGT
>DATHJP010000487.1:0-2171 GCA_035489695.1 Terriglobales bacterium | reverse complement strand
GTTGGATTCAGTACGCGCTTACCTTCCGTGGCTCAAGCGCGCGGGCGGGCATTCGCCGCACATTCATCCGTGGACTTTTTATCTCCAACGGCTCGCGTGGTTTCATCCGGCAACGGGTCCGGTCTGGAGCGAAGGATTGATCCTGATTCTGGCGGCCGTCGGCGTCGTCGTGGCGTTCGTCGGGAAGAAATCTCCGCTGCGCCCTTTCCTCGCGCTCTACACGATTATTCTCACGGTGATTTACTCTGCGATTTCCTACAAGACGCCCTGGTGTCTGCTCAGCTTCTTTCACGGCATGGTTTTGCTCGCCGGTGTCGGCGCGGCGTCGCTGCTGGAGTTCTTCCGCGCGCGCCCGTTGAAGGTTGTCGTTGTAACGGCGCTCATCGGCTTTACGGCGCAACTCTCGTGGCAGGCCTGGCGTGCGAGCTTTGTTTATCCCGCCGACCGCCGAAATCCTTACGTATACGCTCAGACCGTTCCGGATCTGTTGAATCTGGTGCAACGAACCGAGGATCTCGCCCGGGTGGCACCGGCGGGATACGAGACCATCGTCAAAATCATCGCGACCGACAGCGATTACTGGCCGTTGCCGTGGTATCTGCGCCGATTCAAACACCTCGGCTGGTACGAGAAGCTTCCGGACGATCCGTTTGCGCCGATTGTGGTGGTCTCGTCGAAACTGGACGCGCGGCTCGATGACAAATCAGACCGCAAGTGGATCATGGTCGGGCTTACAGAACTTCGCCCGGAGAGGTTTTTCGAGCAATACGTCGAGTTGGAGCTCTGGAAAAAGTATGTCGAGACCTTGCCGCGCGAGAGAGATTGACGAGAGCCACTCCGACCGTGCTGCCAACATTGGAGCGAGGAAGGGAAACTCAGCCCAACGGTTGGTATTTATGTTCATGACCACTAGATTACGCGGTGCCGAGAGCGAACTTTCTTCCGGCCAGGCTCCGTTCCAGAAGGATTCGGCTGATGATCGCCAAAGCAAACTGGGTGGCAAACAACGCGGCGGCAGCCAAGAGCCAACTACGTTTCATCCACCAGCAACTCAGCGCCGGAACGAGCAAACCTGTCGCGCAGGTCAAAAGCCATGCGCCGATGAAGTGCAGCCGTTGCATCGAGAAGAGCAGACCAATTCCGGGCAGGAGCAAAAGGCTGCTGATGAAAAAGAGTGGCAGAACGATACTGAATACCTGCCGGTACAGATTGTCGGACCTGTAATCATAACCGGCGAAGAGCGAGGCATCTTTCAGCAACCACAACCAGGACAGTGCCACCACACCGGTCGCGGGCAAAAACTGCCCCCAGACACCCCGGACCCTTCCACTCAAGATTTGGGGCGCTTTCAATGGCGTGATCAGGAGCAGTTCCATCGCGCCTGTCTGGCATTCCTCCCGGAAACTTCCGGAAGCGGTGAATGCGATGCCAAAAACGAGGAAAGATGCCAGCAGGTATTGTCCGTCCCAAAGGTTCGACAGCGAATGGTCCGTGACGAGCATGCATTCCAGCAGCACAATGCCAAGGCACCATCCCCACTTCACCAGTCGTGCGTTCCAGGAGTATTGTTGGAGCCACCCGATGGGATTGCGTGTGAGGAGGCCCCTCATTTTACTCCGAAAGATGGATTTCCAGATTCGCGGCGCGCAGAAAAACTTCTGGAGTTGAGCTTGCCTTAGCGATGGTGGTTCAAGCCGCCACGTCCGGCGGACGCGCCAGGATGCCAGCACTGTGATTGCGGCAAAGCCCATCATGGATTCGATGAAAAGCCGGCCCAACTCCCGGAGCCAGGCGAAATGGAATGGCACAGGGTAGTTCAGCCAAACGAAGCGCCAGCCGTCCCCGGATATCATGCGGCCCAATCCATAATATCCGTAGGGATGGGATCCCCCCAGACCTGTGTTGAAGCTGATCAAGAGTTGGATTTGCGAAATGAAATTTCCCGGCAAAAACCAGGCAAAGCCAGCGGGGGGCTTAAATGGAAGTGCAAGCGATTTTCCCAGCGTCGAGTAGAAGCACTGGAGATGAACCAGCATGAACAGGTATGCGAAGCCAAAGCTAAACACCAACGCCAGGGCGAGTGCCCTCCGCGAATCGGTCGCCAACGTCGAAGCGAGCAGACCAGCCCCCAGTGCGAGTACGAGCGCGCTGCTGTTGAGGAGAAGAGAGAT
>DATHJP010000486.1:0-3678 GCA_035489695.1 Terriglobales bacterium | reverse complement strand
TCACACATGAAAATAGAAAGGATGCCGACCCAGGCGCCGGCACTGCCTCCGAAGTCAAAAAGGAAGTCTATGAACCTGGCATCGTGGTAGCTGTAATTCGCGCGTGCGATGAAATCATGCGGAAGGAGGAGCGAAACCTCGGATTCGAATCCCTTGAAGTGCTCGTCGCCGGCATTGACCAGCGTTGGGCCGGGTGCGAAAACCACGAGATTGGAAAAATCCATGAAGAAGCCCGATGCTTCCCACTCCACTCGGCGTTGCCAGAATCTGCCTTTGACTCCGCCCTCCACGCTACGCGAAGTCTCGGGCTTCAATAGTGGTCCGCCTGTCCCCTCGCCGATTCCAAAATCGATTGCTGCCGGCTTGAATGTGTCGCGATAGTTTACATACAGGTTGAGCACATCCAGATCGTGTTGCCATGCCGTGAAGATTGCGCCCAGGTTGCCTGACGCTCGGATCGGCGTATCGCTGACTTCGGAGGCAGTGCCGGCGCCTGGGTCGGCATCCTTTCTATTTTCATGTGTGACATTCAGCCGGATACCCGCATCGAAGCGCATCCGCTCCAGTGGTCGCCACTCGACCGAGGCGTAAGGGCCGAAGAGATCTCGACGGTCTTTGATGGTCACGTCAAGCGTATCGGGCTTGGGGACCGGACTATCGAATGTGCCGTTGAGGTGCACTGGATAATCGAAGTCCGCTCCCTCCGCGTTCCCGATTCCGTGGATGTAGTCGGCCCCGAGCAGGAGGGTCACGGAACGCGGCACTCTCCACGAGAGGTGCGAATCCACATAGATGTCGGTGAGGTGGATTCTTTCCTTGAAACCGTGAGCATTGTCTGGAAGAAGTACCGGATCCGGCTCCTCGAGCGTTTCGATAAAGCCTCGGAACTCATCCAGTCTGCTGTGCGACACGCTGGCGGTGGTAGACCAGAGGGCTGCCCAAACTTTGCGATCGATGCCACCCATTCCCGTGAAGCGATGGTCGTCGAGGAAGGCGCCCGGAGGGTTGTAATTTGCGTCGATGGGATTCAGGGGAGAAAGGCTCGTGCCTTCGCGCACTCGGGGACTGGCGGGATTCTGATCCACCCAGTTGACGTCGAAATTGAGCCAGGTGCGATTGTCTTCAACGGGCTTGGCTCCAAGCCGCCATAAGGCACGACCGCGCCGGTAGTCGGTGCGATCGTCTCTGAAACCTACGTGTTCTCCGCTAATGGTCAGGCGCGAAGACCAATCGCCGAAGAGAGGAATCGGCGTGGAGAGTGCGCCCCCGCCGCTGCCATAGCTCCCGCCGTGCAGGGTCAGGGACCTGCCCTGTGCCGCGGCATCTTTATGCACAACCTGGATGACGCCTACGAACGACGTGGCTCCATAGGTCACGGAGGCGGGGCCGCGCAGTACTTCGATTCGATCAACATCATTCAGTTCCAGGCTGGTGAGTGCCGGATTAAAAGCGCCGCCCCAAGGCACACCATCGACCACCAGGAGAAAGGCGTCGAATTCCTTCAGGCCCCAAAAGTCAGGGACCGAGCTGGCCGGTCCGGTATCTCCCCCCGGCGCGATCTCAACCCCAACGGCGGAACTCAGGGCAGTGCGCAAATCGCGAGCGCCGCGAGCGCTAAGCTCTTCGCCGGTGAACACCTCAATCGGTGCCGGGACCGCTTCGGGATCCTCGGGCAGGCGCGTCGCAGTCACTTCGATCTGTTGCTGAACCGTTGGCACCTTCTGCGGCGTGGTGGCCGGAGGAGTGGTCTGCGGAGTTTGTGCGACTGAAAAAGACCCGATCGCAAGGAACTGGAAAAGTAGAAAATTCGCCACCGTCAAACAGCGTACCGACCCCTTACGCAAAGACATGTTAAGCGCCCCTTATTCAATGCGGGTTACGATAGCGCGAGTGTTGCCGCTACTACCAAGGCTAGTATTGGGCGCCGAATGTGTATGCGCGTCGAATGGCGAGGGGAAGCTGACTATTGTTCATAAAGAATGCGGCGGGAAAATATCTGGTGACTCAGAATCTGACTTCTGCGCCAGGCTCCGAAACCATGGCGCTCGACACATCCACACACACGATCTATCTGCCCACGCGAAGTTTGACGGCGATCCGAGCGCGCACCCGCGTCCTCCGGTTCTATTGTGATTCTTGTGGTTGGCAAGTAGTGACGATCGGAGGTTTGGATTAATCGATGATCTGGCGGAGGCCGTAGAATAGTCCACGAAACTCGCGAGTTTGACTATGAAGCAAAACGAGCTCGATGCTTCGGCATCCGGAGGCCTTTCGCGGCGCGATCAGTGGCATGCCGTAACCGCCGGCTATCTGGGCTGGACGCTCGACGCTTTTGATTTTTTCGTGCTGGTGTTTTTGGTCGATGTGTTGGCAGTTCAGTTCGGCGTGCCCAAGAGCGCCATCATTTGGACTCTGACTGCCACGCTGGCGATGCGGCCAGTGGGCGCCGTCATCTTTGGAATGCTGGCGGACCGGTATGGCCGTCGCGGTCCGTTGATGGCCAATGTTGTTTTCTTCTCCATCATCGAGCTGCTTTGCGGCTTTGCGCCGAACTACACAATCTTCCTCGTGCTCCGGATGCTGTATGGCATTGGCATGGGTGGCGAATGGGGCGTCGGTGCTTCGCTGGCGATGGAAAGCGCTCCGAAACGTCTTCGTGGCGTGCTCTCCGGCATTCTGCAAAGCGGGTACTCGATGGGATATCTGCTGGCTGCGGTGGCGGCGCGGATCGTGCTGCCGAATCTTGGCTGGAGAGCGATGTTCTGGGTCGGCGGCCTTCCGGCGTTACTCGCCTTGTATATACGATTCAATGTGAAAGAGTCAGAAGCATGGAAGCAGCATCGGGTTCCGACGATGGGTGCGGTAGTCAAGACTGCCGTTTCATATTGGAAAATATTCAGTTATCTCGCGCTGTTGATGACGCTGATGGTGTTTCTCTCGCACGGAACGCAAGATCTTTATCCTGACTTTCTGAAGTCGGTGCACGCTGTCCTGCCCAAGACGGTTTCTTACCTCGCAATTCTTTACAACATCGGCGCCATTTTGGGCGCAATCGTATTCGGTCAACTTTCGCAATCTTTTGGACGGCGAAAGGGCATGATTGCGGCACTTATGCTGACGGTGCTGGCGATACCGGCGTGGGCATTCGGGGGATCGTTGTTGGTTCTTGCTGCGGGCGCTTTCTTTGTGCAGGCCGGTGTGCAGGGAGCGTGGGGAATCATACCCGCGCACATTAATGAACTATCGCCGAACTCAGTGCGGGGATTGCTTCCTGGCTTTGCCTATCAACTGGGTATTCTGTTTGCCGCGGGCACGGGGACGATCGAGTACGCGCTACGCAATCACTTTGGCTATGCATGGGCGCTAGCTGGGTTCGAGATTGCGAATATTTTGATCCTCGCCACTGTGGTTGCGCTTGGCTCGGAACGCCATGGGAAAGATTTTGGCGGTTACGAGTCCAAACCTACGGCTGTAGTGCTGTCGGCATCAAGCGTCAGTCCGTGAAAGCAATTTGGCCAAGACTCAGCCATTCACTAAGCTGAAAAACTATTGGCCGCCGCTTAAGGCGAGTTGATACGCATTCTCCCCGCTGACGTTCACCGAACCCCGGGCCAGCGGAGTGATGCCGTCTTCAGCATAGACCGTAATCGTCCCCTGGATGGATCCGGATGCGGGCGA
>DATHJP010000485.1:0-6075 GCA_035489695.1 Terriglobales bacterium | reverse complement strand
CCCGATGCCGATCTTCGCCAGCTTGGATCGGATTTCTTTTTCTTCCGGCGCTGGAGGCACGAACCGGATGGCAGCGTCGAGATACTGGAAGTAGTTCGCCTGAATCCCGGCCGTGGTGGCCGGGAGAAAATCGACCTTCGGTGCAGCTGGCGGGGCGGGTTGCTTGAGGAAGGCGGAAAGCGGCTGGGCCTTGTAGCCCGCCTGCACTTTCACGACGTTCGGCATATCTTCGGCATTGAATAGTTGGGTCCGATAGCCGGCGACTGTGAATGGCGTCGTCGAGGTAAAGACCTTCTTAATCCCGGTGGGCTTTTCACCCTTCCAATCGGGACCGGCAACCATGTAATCGCCGGCCTCGCTGCCCGTGGCGCGGCTGCCGATGTAGCCATAGTTGTAAGTATTGCCGTCGCACAGCATCACCGCGTAGTAGCGCTCCTTTTCCACCGCCGGAACCGAGAGCACCATTGGCTCTGCGCGCAGGTCCATCCACATAAACGAGTAAGGAGTATCACTGTTCGGCGTGATGATGGCTGTGTCTTCGTAGGTGAAGACGCGAGCTTCGTTCTTGATCTGGTTGAACGGAGCTTTGAACTGCGGGCTGCTCTTATCAACGGCATACTCTTGCATGACCGCGTAGTTCATTACGATCGGCAGACCGTAGATGAAGGCTTCTTCGGCGATGGCTTTGGTCTCGGCCGGAGTGAGGTCGGCGGCGCGGGCGGTGGTAAGTGCCAGCCCGAAGCTGAGCGAGATCAGGATTGTCTTTTTTTTCATAGCGAATGGTGGGTTGATTTGATGCGTTAGTTTGCTTTCACGATTCCCGGCGGCTTCCAGGTGCCTTCGCCGGGAGGCAAAATCGACGGTGCTTCCGTCTTCGGCCAGTAAAGGCGCATGACGAGATAAATGAGATCGTTAGGCGCGGGGAGCCAGTTGGATTCTTTATCAGGGCCGGGACTGTCCTTTTGAATGTAGAGGGTCACCGAACCGTCCGCGCTCGTCTTCATGTTGGGCAGCATCGGCGAATTGATCAGGTAACGGTTGATTGGGTTCTTGATCAGAAGCTGGCTCTTGCCGTCATACATCGTCACCGACCAAAAGGCGTTCACCGGCGGGAGTTGCCCGGCTGGGAAGGTCAGCGTGTAGTTGTGCTTGCCGCCGTCCAGCGGCTCACCGTCAGGCAGGGTCTTGGCCAAAGGATACGTCGCCTCGGCGGAGTCGTTGCCGTAAATGCCGGCTATCGCCGCCGCGGCCCGCTTCGGCCAGTTGCCATTGAAAAAGGCGCGATCACCATCTGGGTCGCTCACGATCCAGCCATTGATGTTTTTGCCAAGGGTCTCAACCGTCTGCTTCACCTTCTCCTCCCCCGCCTTCATTCCTTCCACGACGGCGGCCTGTTGCTCAGGCGAGAGCGCCTTGAAGTCGAAGGGTTGGCCGGCGCTCACACCCAGGCGGGTCAGCTTTTCCCGGATGTCTTTTTCTTCCGGACCGGGTGGCGCGAATTGCAGGCAGAAGGCGAGGTAATCAAGGAAGCCAGTCTTGGCCAGCTCCTTGTCGATTTTCGGGAAGTTGATCGCTGGCGCTGCGGACACCGCCGGTTGCTTCAGAAAAGCCGAGAGCGGCTGCACCTTGTAGCCCTCCTGGATCTTGGTCACATTCGGCATATCCGCCGGGTTAAAAAGCTGGGTGCGAAAGATCACCATCGAAAACTCGGTGGTCGAGTTGAAGACCTTTTTGATCACCGGCGGCGTCGCGCCTTTCCAATTAGGCCCGGCCACCATGTAATGCCCCGCTTCACTGCCCGTGGCGCGAGTGCCGATGTAACCGTAGTTAAAGGTATTCCCGTCGCAGAGCTGCACCGAGTAATAGCGCGATTTCTCGATCGCCGGAACTGAGATCACTATGGGCTCAGCGCGGAGGTCCATAAATCCGACCGAATACGGCGTGTCGCTGTTGGGCGTGACGACGGCCGTGTCTGCGGGAGTCGCGACGCGGTGCATGCTATTGAGCTGATTGAACGGCGCCTTGAACTGGCTGGAGTTCTTGTCCACCGCATACTCGTACATCACGCCGTAATTCATGACAATCGGCAGACCATAGATGAACGCTTCTTCGGCGATGGCTTTGGTTTCCGCGGGCGCGAGTGAGGCAGCCGCAACGGCTCGTGCGCTGCAGATGATGGCCAAAGTAACAGCGATGATGCTGGCGAGCGTCAAAGGACTGACGTGTGCTCGGATAAATTTCATATGGTTGATCATGGGTTGAACTTGTGAATGAGACCATGCGCTAACTCACAGAGGCTGAGATATGGGACCTTGGTCTTATCTCGAACGCTAAAAGCCGCGATGCATTGCACGACCCAGAACATCGCAATCGAACCGATGGCATAGGGTGGAATCAGCTCGGCCCAGCGCGGCAAGCGCAGCGGAATTCGCCTAACGAGGCAATGAGACTTAGGACCACAGTAATGAAAGTTGCGGACCATCTTGTGAAGACAGCCCGCGCCTCTCGCGAGCGAACCAATTGGTTAGTCACCGCCGCCCTTGACTTTGGGCGGTTTGGCCGGATCGAGAGCCGGTACCGGGTTTTCGGGATGTTGAAGATTCGGCATTAAGTCGTTTGACGCGCCGCCCGCGAATCGCTTGATGCTCGGATACTTCATGATCGAAGTGTCGAAATCAATGATCACGGGATAAATCAATGCCAAGGCCCAGCCGTTGTCCTCACCGGAGTATTGACCCGGCGAGGACTTCTGCATGCGCGATGACATCGCACCATTGAAGATCATGTCGTATTTCTCGAATGGATCCATGGTCAGGCAGTAAAGCGAACCGATCGATCCCAGATTCTGCTGCGGGCCAAGCCAGGTATCCTTTGCCGTCCACGTGTATTTCCACGCAATGTGGACATCGTCGTTCTTGGGATCGCCGCCGATGTCGAAGCGCGCTGCCTCGAAATTCTCGCCGTCAATGTAAACCCACGAATCCCGGGCCGAGTGCTTCGCCTTGCCGAGGATGTAGGCACTGCTGTCAATACTGTCGAAGTAGATCGGCTTTCCGTCGTTGCCTTTCCATTCGCCGTGCGGTGGCGGGGTGAGGCCGACCATCGAGGCCAGCGTCGCCCAGCAATCAATGTGCGACATCATCTCGTCGTATTTTGCGCCTGCGGGAATGTGATTCGGCCACCACATAATGCCCGGAACGCGCCAACCAGCCTCAAAGGCCGAACCTTTCTCGCCACGGAACGGGTGGGTGCCGGCGTCCGGATACGCATCCTGCCAGGCACCGTTGTCGGCCGTCGTGATGACGATGGTGTCCGGCGCCTCCGCGCGAATGACATCCATGATTCGGCCGATGTTGTCATCGAGTTCCAGCATCGAATCCGAGTAACGCCCGAGGTGTGTCTTGCCGGCAAACTTCGGCGCCGGATTGTTCGGGTTGTGCATCTTCATGAAGTTGACGTCGACGAAGAACGGTTTGTTATCTTTGGCGTGTTTCTTGATGTATTCGATTGCGTTGTCCGCTTGGCGCACGTCGAAGGTGGCCAGATAGTCCCAAGTGATCTCCCCAACCTTCTTGGCGGGCTGGCCGGCGACGCCTTCCCACTCGAACATGTTCACGATGCCGAAGTATTCCTTCGCGAATTCCGGGTTGTACGACGGGAACCACGGATGGAACCAGGAAGTGGTGTCTGCGTAGGTATAGACGCCCGGATAATAGGCGGCGAACGATTTCATCTCGTCGAAGCCATGCTCGATTGGATAGGCTTCTGGTTTATCGCCGAGATGCCATTTGCCCGAGAAGTACGTCGTGTAGCCGTTCTTCTTGAAGAACTCCGCAATCGTGGGTGTTTCCTTCCGGAGCGCATTCTCGTCGCCCGGAGCGACCACAATTGAGAGTGCCGAACGGATTGGGATGCGCCCGGTGAGGAACGAGGCGCGGCCGGCCGTGCAACTGGCTTGGCCGTACCAGCAAGTGAACATCGCGCCCTCCTTGGCGAGCCGATCAACGTTCGGGGTCGGATGGCCGAGAGCCACGCCGCCTCCCGAATAACAGCCGAAATCATTCCAGCCGGTGTCATCCTGCATCAGCATGACGATGTTGGGTTTCTTGTCCGCCGCCTGACCCGGGACAACGACGCAGAAGAGCGCCGTAGCTGCGGTCAGCAGCCACAAGCAGTTATGGATTAGTTTTTGTTTCACTTTCTTGGTTTCTATTTCGTTTGGGTTGCGGATGGATCGTTGCTCTTTTTCCCTAAGGCCACGCTGTTGCCTCGACGGTGACAGATGGGGAAGTCCGCAAATCTTTGTCGCTCTCGCCGGCTGTGCCTATAGGACCTTAGTCCCACACGCATGAACGGATTAGTTTTTCGCGTTTTTCATGCGCTGCCGGATCAGCGACGACGTCCCGATGCAGACCATATCGGAAGATGATGAATGCGCCGATTGGTCTGGCAGACCGAATAACAGCAAGCAACGCCTGCCGCATTCGTCAGATGTTCCAAGGTCGAACCTCAGAAGGCCGCGACGCGCTGCACCACCCAGAACATAGCGATCGACCCGATGGCATAGGGCGGAATTAGATCGGCCCAACGCGGCAGGCGCAGCGGAATTCGCCTAACGAGTGCAATGCCGCTCAGGACAACCGCAATAAACGCAATTTGTCCGAGCTCGACGCCGACGTTGAAGAAGAACAAGGCTGCCGGGATGTGATTCTGCGGCAAACCAACTTCACTAAGTGCGCCGGCAAAACCGAAGCCATGGAGTAACCCGAAGGTAAACGCGACGATCCAAGGCGCACGTGAGGCGATACCATCGCGTCCTTCGCGCCGGCGAATAATCTCAAACGCCACGAAGACAATAGAGAGCGCGATGGTCGCTTCGACTGGCTTTGACGGGACATGCACAAAGCCGAGGGTGGCGAGTGCAAGAGTGATGCTGTGCGCAACGGTGAAGGCAGTAACCGTCTTGAGCAGGCGCATGGTTCCGCTGGTGATGATGAGCAAGGCCAGGACGAAAAGAAGATGGTCGATGCCGAACCCGATGTGTTCGATCCCAAGAAGGGTATAACTAGCGGCGACGGAAAGGAGACCCCGCGATTTTGCCACTTCCATCCATGCCTTCGACGGATGCACCAGAGTGGTTGATTCACTTCCGTCCAATAAATGGGCGCGCGCGAGAACATCAGTAATGGTCGCTTGTAGTCCGATGAAATCGATGCGCTTCCCCGCCAGGCCGTCGCTCGCCTTGATAACGCGGCGCTCCACGATCGAGTCCGGGAATTCGCGGACCGCCGGCTCGGTCACATTGTCGACACCCTTCGGAAATTGCAGCATGACTGGAAGAGGCAGCCCGGCGGTCCGCGGGATGCGCCAGAGCACATCGTAGCGTCCGGGCGCAGTCTCATTAATTTCAAGATACGCTGGACGAGAATCGTGCGCCTGCGCGAACGGAAGGAAACAGACGAGGCCGATGAAGAAAGCAAACGACTTGATGCGACGCGCTGAAAGGTTTCGCGTCATGGCTGGGTTTGGCCGAGCGTCACGCTCTGACTGGTCGGAGGGCCGGTTTGCGCCGGAGGCATGACGATCACGTAATGGGACTTCATCGTTTCAAAGGCGCGGCGTTTGACTTCGGCGCGCTGATCGGAGACCCACTGCGTTTTTACATCGGCTTCAACCTCCTCATAAGCCGGGATACGACTGGGCGTGACCGATTCAATCCAGACGAGATGCCAGCCAAGACCAGATTCAACCGGTCCCTGCCATGAGCCTGCTTTGAGACCGGATAGGGCCTTGGCAAAGTCGCCGCCGAAGACGCCGGCAATTTGTTCCGGAGTGCGATCCCCATAATCGCTCTGGAAAATGAAGGGATCGGCGAGATCGGCAGGAACTTGGGCGCCCCCGTCTTGAGAAGCCAATTTGCCCAGCGCGCGGGTGGCGTCCTGACGCGTCGTCGGGCCGCGTTTGTCTGGAGAAAAATACAAATGATGAAATGTGAAGCGGGGCGGGAAGGCAAAACGTTCGGTGTTTTTCTCAAACCAGGCCTTCAACTCCTCGCGGCCAGGGTTGTGCAGGGCG
>DATHJP010000484.1:0-8453 GCA_035489695.1 Terriglobales bacterium | reverse complement strand
AATGATCGTCAGTTTGCTCGCCTTGGTCTTGGTAGCAGGCACTAGGAGTTTTGAGAGTCAGTTCACGCCGAGGGAAGTTCGCCGAGACAGTACTGCCACGGTGACAGCCATAGGAGCCAAGAGAACGGAAAAGAAGCTCCTCGTCAATGGAATCGGAATGACAGCACTGTCACCGATTACGAAGATGATCGCCCATTTGCCGCTGACATTTTTGCAGAGGCCGCCCAAAAACGCACTCGTCATTTGTTTCGGTATGGGAACAACGCACCGCTCGATGCTCTCCTGGGGCATTTCCTCTACGGCCGTGGAGTTGGTGCCCAGCGTTGTTTCCGTTTTTCCGTATTTTCACTCCGATGCCGCTCAGCTGCTTCAGTCGCCCCGTTCGCGGATCATAGTCGATGACGGGCGTTTTTACCTGGAGCGGTCCACCGACCAATATGACGTCATTGTCCTGGACCCGCCGCCGCCGGTGGAGGCAGCCGCATCCAGTCTTCTATACTCAAAAGAGTTCTATGCCGCAGCGAAGCAGCATTTGCGCCCGGATGGCATTCTCCAGCAGTGGTTACCCATGGGGAACGCTGATGCGGTGATCGTCGCTTCGGTGGCCAAGGCTCTCAAGGAGTCGTTTCCCCACGTTCGCGTATTCCGGTCGATCGAAGGATGGGGCTATCACTTTCTTGCAAGTTCATTCCCGCTTCCGCATGTCTCCGCAGCGGAGTTGGCTCGCCGCATGTCACCTGCGGCAGTAGCGGATCTCGTCGAGTGGGGGCCCGCTCAAGACGCGGAGGGACAGTTTGACGGGGTCTTACGGCAAGAGCTATCGCTCGACGAGTTGATTCAGCGAGCTCCAGGCGTGCCCGCACTTCAGGATGACCGCCCGGTTAATGAGTATTTTCTGTTGCGCCGGAGCGGGGATTCGGTGTATCGGAGGGCGCTGTGGGCGCGCCTCCTTGCACGCATTGGAATAAAGCCCTAAGAAGTTACCGCCCGAGGACGGGCAGCGATGATCCAGTATTACTACGAAGCCTTAAGGCGTCGCCAGAGCAAACGAACGTAAAAACATTCGCTCCGACCGTGTTCATGTTGGGGCATGAATTATAGACCACGGTTTCAACAGCTGGCGGTCGCAACGCGCTATCTCGCGAGGTTAGTCCTTCTCCGGCATGTTCCGATTTCGGAACAAGGAATGATTCTTATTGACGAACATGCCATTTAGTAGATACTTTCCGGCTCTTCTGACAACTCGGGAATCACCTTCGGGAGGTCGTCGATGCGCAGCCTTCTGTTGCTCGTGCTATTTTTTGCTGCGGCGGTCTCGCTCGGCCAGAACGGGGCAAAAGCCGTGGCGGCAAAGGCTCTGCAAGCCGAAGCGCTTCCCTGCGATACAGACGCGGCCCAGGGGACAGGATGCCATGCCAACTATCCCGCAGGTTGCGGCCTTCCCCGCGATCCGAATAACAACAGCAAGTTTTTGGAACCCGATTTGAGCTTCCAACCTCATTATGATCCTTACCTCGCCTATTTAAAGAACCAAATCCCCAAGGTCCTTCCCACCAGCCAAGGACTTCTTACGCGTGCCGATTTTGTCGCCAAATATCATGCCGCGTTGCAGACGAATACCAAGATCACGCAGTTCAACCACGCGGACGTTTCTGACGAAATGCTCGCCTTGGGAGAAGCCCAGTACTACGCTGTAATCGGCTACCTGTATTACTCGCAAGTCAGCGCTGGCGGCGAGGCCTGCAACTGCGATATTCAGAACGACGACCCCTCAGACGACTATCACATCGGTATCGGGTTCGATTCCCAGCTCGCCAAGGTCGCCAATGCCGCCACCAAAGACCAGAAAAAGCAATTACAGAAGGCAAGCATCATCGTCGAGATGACGCCACACTATCGAGCCAAGTACCACAAGGGCAAGTGGACGAATACCCTGCTACAAAGCATTCTCGGGCGCCAGGTGAAGGTCGTAGGCCAACTGCTTCTCGACAACGATCACATGGGGGCGAATGCCGTCTGCGGCGGTTCCAATTCCTCCGCGGACGACAAATCTAACTGCTGGCGGCTCTCCCCGTGGGAACTTCACCCGGTCACTGAGTTCTATGTGTGTAAGGCGGCGTCGTGCGCCGAGAACTCTTCGAATTGGATCCCGCTCGATAAGGGCAAGTTTTGATCGGAATACGCTGTCCTGGGCACAGTGGAGATTCCACGGAAATGCAGAGGACCTATGTTCAACCCCATTATTGAAACCGCAATCGGTTTGGTTTTCGTTTACCTCCTGCTAAGTATGATTTGCTCCGCCCTGCAAGAGTGGATCGCAGCTCTCTTTGCTCTCCGTGCAAGTACGCTATTTGAGGGAATCACCAAAATGCTGTGCGGCGATGACAACCTCCGAGACCAGATTTTCAGTCATCCGCTGGTGGATGGTCTCTCTCGTAAGAGTTTTTGGGACTCGGTTTTCCGCAGGCCAGCGCGACCGTCGTACATTTCCTCCGAAACTTTTGCCAAAGCTCTGGTCGCGGAAGCGAACATCACCAATGAAACCATGACCCCTCCTGCTCCCGGCGCAGCTGTCCCTGCAGCACCCACCATCGCGAGAAACGGCAAACCGCTGCATTCGAATACCCAACAACTGTTACAGACTCTACTGGAGGTCGCACCCGGCGACGTCAATGTTCTGCGCAAGAATGTGGAGGACTGGTACAACGACGCGATGGATCGTGTCTCCGGCTGGTACAAGCGC
The DNA here is from genome assembly GCA_035489695.1 of Terriglobales bacterium. Classification (GTDB taxonomy): domain Bacteria; phylum Acidobacteriota; class Terriglobia; order Terriglobales; family Acidobacteriaceae; genus 40CM-3-55-5. Next base: position 5,710 of record DATHJP010000484.1, on the reverse strand, counting down.
AAGACCCAACTGACCATCATTATTCTCGGTTTTCTGTTGGCTGCAGTCTTCAACGCAGACACCGTTATGCTCGCCCGAGCTTTTTGGAACGATCCAATATTGCGCGCGAATACTGCTAACGCCGCTGCGCAATGGATCAACACTCACGAGCCGCCAGGGGCGTCGTCATCGTCTTCCAACAGGCAAAGCGCTTCCACTGCGGCAACCCAGCCGAACCCCAGCGGTGGTTCAAGGTCGCAGTCATCATCAGGCGCGAAATCCGCGAAAGAAATCGACATCGCGAACTTGTACCCCAGCGTAACCTCAGGCGAAAGCGAACCCGCTCCGCCAGCCGAGCAACCATATAGCGCTCAGCAGCAAGAACGAGCGGAGCAGGAATATCGAAACGCCAGGACGAAGCTGAAGAACACAACTGAAGAAGTTACAAGCGAACTAAAGCAGATTAGAGTCCCACTGGGATGGTGCACCGGTGACGGTTCAGCTTCCTCTGCCTTGGTCAGTGCCAACACCCTCTGCGATGCCGACCACCGTTTCCCCCCTGGCGACGCATCAACGGTCCTGCTAAAACTGTGTGGATTGCTAATCACTATGGTCGCGCTTTCACAGGGCGCGCCGTTCTGGTTCGACTTGCTCAAGAAAGTGGTCAACCTGCGTCTGGCCGGCGATGCGCCTGACGAGAAGAAAAAATAAAGACGGGTCGAATCCGTTTGCGAACGGCCCGACCTTCAACAAAGTGAGCGGCTCAAGGCGGCCTCTCTCACCTTCCTCTTTCGCCCCGAAGGTATGGGGCAAAGAAAAGACCTGCACTAGTCACGGCTGCCAGTCCCAATCCCAGCCAGAAGCGATTAAGATCTGCCCAAAGTCTTCTTACGCGTTTACGATGGGTCGTGTGTAGGATGGCAGAGCTGCCGGAATTTTTGTCCCTGAAAGTTCTCGGGTCTTGGACCGATCGTCTACATTCGCCTGCATCAAGTTCCCCACCAGTTCGCTGGTCAGCGATGTTGCCAGCGGTTACTTTCAGTTGCGCGAATTGGACCTTGAGCTCGAGATCTCACGCCGGACGCTCGGCTCGCGAACGGACTCGCTGCGACTGACTCAGATCCTTGCTGATGGTGGCGCCACGTCCATGCTCGATGTGCGGCAGGCGGAGCAGTTGGTGTACGCCGCGGCGGCCTCAATCCCGGACCTGGAACGGCGTATCGAGCAGCAGGAAAATTTCATCAGTATTCTTCTGGGCAACAATCCTCAAGCCATCGCGGTCCCGCAGGGCTATGGACATTTGGCGGCAGCGCGGTGCAACCGTTCCATTCTTATCTCCGTTCCTGCACTTATTGCTCTTTCGCCCACTCGCTATAGTTTCGAGCTAATCGAAACGATGTTATACAGAACTTTCCTGCGATGCCGCGTGCAGGCGGAAATTTCTGTAAGGCATGAACTAGTCAAGCGCCAGAAACTGTGAAACAGAGGTTTGCAATGAAATTCATAAAATCATTAACGATCCTCATGTTGGTCCCGCTATTTACGGCTAGCACATGGGCGGGCACCGAAACCGTTCTACATGATTTTTCCGGCGGGAGTGACGGCAGCGTGCCCGCCGATATCGGGCGCTTGGCACGGGATAGTTCTGGCAATCTGTATGGCACCACACAAGGTGGCGGTACTTGCGCCCAAGGCACCGTGTTTGAACTTTCAAAATCGGGCGGCATCTGGACTGAAACAGTCCTGTATAGCTTCTGCGGTAGCGATGGACAGAATCCGGTTGGCAGCGTGATCCTCGACTCTTCCGGTAGCGTTTACGGCACTACGAAGTTCGGAGGTGGTGGTTGCGGTACTGTCTTCAAGCTTTCCGGCTCAACTCTGACCATCTTGTACAGCTTCACGTGCGGCAGCGACGGAGGGAGGCCTGACGCCGGTGTGATCCTCGATAAGAGGGGTAATCTCTACGGCACAACTCAACTCTACGGTGGAAATGGCGGTGGGGTTGCCTATGAGATCTCAAGCTCGGGAATGTTCAGGGTGATTTACTCTTTTTGCTCTGTCACAGGTTGCGCGGATGGAAACGGTCCCGACGCTGGCTTGGTGATGGACAGTGAAGGTACTATCTATGGGACAACAGCGTATGGCGGCAACAACTCTTGCAGTTGCGGCACCGTGTTTACGCTTTCAAAATCTGGTGGTAGCTGGATGGAAATCGTGCTTCACTCCTTCGCTGGGGGAAGCAATGACGGTGCCAATCCTACTTTCGCCAGCCTGATCCTCGGTACGCAAACAATCGGAAAGAAAAAGAAGAGGGTGATTTTCGGCGTGACTATGGCGGGGGGCCTCGGCGACCTTGGTACGGTGTTCAGAATGCTCAAGTCGCGGAGCGGTTACACGTTCGGCTTGCTGCATAGCTTCGCTGGCCCCGACGGAGCATCCCCGTTCGGCACACTGACTGTCATGAAGTCTAAGCTCTTCGGCACGACATACGGGGGTGGCGGCTACGGTAACGGTACAGTCTTTGAGCTGATACCGAACAATAAGACTTGGACTGAGAGCATTGTTTACAGCTTCTCTGGGGGAAGCGACGGTGGAAACCCAGTTAGCGGAGTCGTGGCCGACTCGTTCGGCAACTTGTACGGCGTGACCGGGAGTGGCGGGTTCGGCCAGGGTGTGGTGTATCAAGTGACGCCGCCTTGAAGTATAGGAGGATCAGAATCCTGTAATGGACCGAAAGATTGCGGAGTGGCAGGATGGGCGCACTCGCTAAGCTCAAACTGCAGGGTGAGCAGGCCGATTCGGAACCATAACGGCAAGTTCACCAAACTCGTTTCGAAGGGGAAAGCAAATGACCATCGATGTGCACTATGGGATATCGAGGACTTACACGCGAGCGCTGAGTGCGGGATTGACTTTGGTGGCATTAGTTTCGTTGGTGGGTGTTGTGACACTCTCAGCGGAAGCCCAAACTTTCACTGTACTTTACTCGTTTATGGGCGGTGCGGTGGACGGAGCAGGTCCTACGGCGGGGTTGATCCGGGATACGGCGGGCAACCTCTACGGCACCACCGCTTACGGCGGCTCAGCTTGTAACTGCGGAACACTGTTCAAGCTGGATGCCACCGGTAAGGAGACCGTGCTGCACAGCTTCACCTTCGGGGCGGACGGAGCTTATCCCTTCGCAACTTTGATCCGGGGCGCCGCTGGCAACCTCTACGGCACCACCTATTTCGGCGGCATGCTCGCCTGCGGAGGCGGGCTTGGCTGCGGAACCGTGTTCGCGGTGAACACGACCGGCAAGTATAAAGTGCTGCACAGCTTCGCTGGCGGGGCGGCCGGAGCTTATACCTACGCAAGTTTGGTCCGGGACGCCGCAGGGAACCTCTACGGCACCACGGTGGAGGGCGGCACTTCCGGCTATGGCACGGTGTTCAAGCTCACTGTATCTTCGCGTCAAGAGACTGTTCTCCATAGTTTTCGGGGCCGAGACGGACAATACCCCCACGCGGGTTTGATCCAGGACGCCGCAGGGAGCCTCTACAGCACCACCCCGTATGGCGGCGCTCACTCCAGCGGAACAGTGTTCAAGCTGGACGCGACCGGCAAAGTAACCGTGCTCCACAGCTTCGCTGGCGGGGCAGACGGAGCTAATCCCTACGCAGGTTTGATCCGGGACGCCGCAGGAAATCTCTACGGCACGAACGTGAGTGGCGGCGACCTTACCTGCAACAGCGGTGCAGGCTGCGGAGTGGTGTTCAAGCTGGATGCGAGCGGCAAGGAGACTGTGCTGCACAGCTTCGCTGGGCCAGAGGGAGCATACCCCATGGGTTTGACCCGGGATGCCATGGGCAACCTCTACGGCACCACCACAGGGGGCGGTGCTTTTGACTACGGAACGGTGTTCAAGATCGATGCGACCGGCAACGAAACCGTGTTGCATAGCTTTGACAACTCACTCGACGGAGCAAACCCGTCGGCTGAATTGATCGTGGATGCGAATGGAAATCTCTACGGAACGGCTCCCTCTGGTGGCGCTTTTGGTTACGGAACAGTGTTCAAGCTCGCCCCTTGATGATGATCAAGAACGGGATCATCGCCAATTAACTCGCTGTGGATGGACATCCGAAGGGAGCTGCCAGAAACTGGCCACGGCGCGGGCGACGGCAAAGCTGAAATCCAAAATACCCTTTGCCTCGGCGGGTGACAGTAAATCTGGTTGGAGGTGAGTCGTGAGCTTCAATATTCGCAAATGCCCTTTCTCGAGTCTACCTGCCATGGTGGTCATGTTGGGCGCGTTTGCATGTGCCTATGCGCAAGACTTGACTAAATCGAATCGAGAAGCACAGAAGGAGAAAATCATGTCCACTCGTCGAACGTCTGGACCTCGGTGTTTCAGTGTGATGGCGGCCGTTCTGAGTCTCTTTGCTCTCGTCCCTGTCGCTATCGTCTTCCTTTCCGGCCATGCCTCTGGTGCGACAGCAGAGCATAGTCCAACCGTCGTTTATGTGAGCACCGCCGGAGGAGGCATCTCAGAAATCAACGCTGCGAACTACTCCGTCATCGCCACGGCGCCCTTTCCTGACAACGCCAACGGAGTGGCCATCACTCCCGATGGCCGCCGCATGTACGCGGCGGACCGCGATGTACCCAAGGTGATCGTATTCGATTCTGCCACCAATGTCCCCATTGCCCAGATTCCGATTGGCAACGGTCCGCTCAGCGTCGCAGTCTCGCCCGATGGATCGCGCGTTTATGCCACCAACCAGTTTGATGGCACCGTATCGGTCATCGCTACGGCGACGAACCAGGTTGTGGCGACGATTACCACCGGCGCCGAGCCCATCTGGGTGACGTTCAGTCGCGACGGTTCGCTCGCCTACGTCTCCAACCAGGCGAGCGGCACTATAAGCGTGGTTGCCACCGCTCTTAATTCGGTTATCGCTACCATACCGGGTTTCTGCAGCCCCTTTCACTCGGCTTTTACTCGCGTGGGACGATTGCTATTCGTCAGCTCGCAATGTGACTCTACGGTAAAGGTTGTGGACACGGCGACCAACACCATCATCAACTCCATTCCTGTCGGCCCGTTGCCACGCGGCATTGCCTATTCGCCTGATGGCCGGCGCGCCTACGTGGCCAACTTTGGCGGCAGTGCGGTGGATGTTCTGGACGTCGCTTCTCAGACTAATCTGGGCACGCCTATCACAGTAGGCTCGAGCCCCTGGGGCTTGGCGATGGCGCCCGATGGCAACGCCTACGTGGCCAATTTCGGCGACGGCACAGTCTCGGTCATCGATTCATCTACAAACAGCGTAGTAGCCACAGTGCCCGCTCGCTCCAATCCCGAAGATGTCACCCTGTCGCGCAGCGCCCGGCCTCTGGTCCTGGGTTACAAGTTCCAGGCAATAGCGCCGCCGGGGAGTCCCTTTTCGTGGGTTCGCGGAATGAATAACAAGGGTGATGTCGTGGGTGATTACTTTGATGCGAACTGGGTGTTTCACGGGTTTCTGCGCACCCACACCGGGACGTTCGTGACAATCGATCCACAGGGCGGAGTTGGATGCCAACTCTGCACTAGCGCCTTTTCCATCAACGACGCGGGAGTCATTGCCGGTGCTTTCCGGGATTCCAATAACGTCCTTCACGGTTTTCGGCGCAGTGCTTCGGGGATTTATACCACCGTAGATTTCCCAGGTGGGGCGGATTCGCAGTTGACTGGCGTCAACAATCG
>DATHJP010000483.1:0-11670 GCA_035489695.1 Terriglobales bacterium | reverse complement strand
TTTATCGAGGCCCACCGAAATGAGCTGCCGGAACTGGATACGATCATGGCGCATCGTCGTTTGTATCCACGAAATGGCTTTATGGCCCACCTGGTTGGCTACGTGGGCGAAGTCAGCGAGGAAATGCTCAACCAGCCACGTTGGGAACTGTACAGCCCGGGCGACGTGGTGGGCAAGTCAGGAGCGGAACTGGAGTACAACTCGATCCTGATGGGCAAAAACGGCTACCGCCGGGCTATCGTGAATAGTCGGGGAAAAGAAGTCGGACGGCTCGAGGAAACTCCGGCAGTGCCAGGCAAGCAGCTCAAGTTGACGATCGATCTCGATTTGCAGATTGCGGCCGAGCAGGCGCTGGAAGGAAGGAACGGATCTATCGTGGCCATGGAACCGCGAAACGGTGAAATTCTGGCCATGGTGAGCCGGCCAACTTTCGATCCCAATAACTTTTCCATAAGGATTTCGCGCGATGAGTGGACAAAACTGGTCAATGACCCGGATCATCCGCTACTGAACAAGGCGATCCAGGCCCAGTTAGCCCCGGGCTCAGTGTTCAAGATCATTATGGCGACCGCCGGCCTGCAGGAAGGAATCGCACAGGACATGAAAGTGACCTGCAACGGTGGCGCGAGCTTCTATGGACGTTATTTTAAGTGTTGGGTTGTCGCCGAACACCGGGTACATGGGGTGGTAGATATCAGCAAAGGAATCTACCAGTCTTGTGACGTGTTCTTTTATACGCTGGCGCAAAAACTCGGCATTCAACGTATTGCCAAATACGCTACCGCCTTCGGATTGGGGCAGAAAACTGGTGTTGACCTACCCCAGGAAGCGAGTGGCGTGATGCCCTCGGAGGAGTGGAAGCTGCGCAACTTCAAACAGAAGTGGTACGCCGGGGAAACTATTTCTGTGGGCATCGGCCAGGGAGCGGTAGCCGTGACTCCGATCCAGTTAGCACGCGCCATTGCGGGAATCACCAGCGGGGGAGTAATGCACCGCCCGCACGTGGCATTTCCGCAGCAGTTACCGCCAAATTTCATCCCGGCGGCAGCGTCAGAGGACGATGTCCGGATGCCCATCGATCCCAAGAATTGGGAAACCATTACAGACGCCATGGCCAACGTCGTCAACCCAGGTGGGACAGCAGCACTTTCACACTTGCAGGGCATCGATTTCGCCGGAAAGACTGGCAGCGCGCAAACCATCAGCAACGTCTTGAAGGCGAAAATGGGCGCTGCGGGCAAGGCGAATTTTAAAGACAACGGCTGGTTTGTGGGCGTGTCCCCCCGGCGCAATCCGGAGATTGTAGTGTGCACGCTGCTGGAGGAGGGTGAGCACGGATACCTGGCTGCCCGCGCCGCAGCCCAAGTGATCAAGGCGTACGTGGACAAACAGCGACGTCAGCCGACCAAAGTTGCGAAGGGCGACGCAAAAGTGGAAGTAGGAGCGGTGTGGAACGCGTCCGAGGGTGATGGCGAGGGGCTTCGAAGCGGACACTTTATTTTGCCCGCTCCGAAGGAACGCGTGCCGCTGGCGGTGGCGGCGCCGGGTTTGCAATAGCGCGGGTAGGAAGGCCTATTAAGAAAGCGTTAACTTCCCGCTGCGCTCAGGATGACAAGACTTAAAAATGTCACGTTATATTTCATTCCGCGATTTTGATTGGGTGCTGCTGATCTTCGTGTTGCTCATCTGTGGGCTGGGCGTTATGGAGATTCAGAGCGCCACCGTCCACACTAAGTTTGCGGGGGCGCACATCAAGCAGGTTTATTGGGTGTTGGGCGGAGTGGGGGGAATGTTCCTGGTGAGTTTCATTAATTACCAGGTGCTGCTGGATCGGGTGCACTGGCTGTATTTCGCGTCGATTGGGTCGTTGATGGTGGTCCTGATTTTCGGACAGAAATATCTGGGCGCGCGGCGCTGGGTGAAGATGCCGGGTGGAGCTCATTTCCAGCCATCGGAATGGGTGAAGCTGATCCTGATTCTGGCGGTAGCGAAATATTTCAGCGACTTGCATCACAAAGATCTTTCCTGGCCGGACTTTATGAAGGCTGGCGCTATCGTAGGTATCCCCATGCTGATGGTGCTGGCACAGCCCGATCTGGGGACTTCGCTTACTTACATGCCGATTGCCTTCATGGGACTGTTCCTGGGGGGAGTGCGGTTCAAGCAGGCATTTATCGTGGTATTGGCTGCGGCTTTACTGATGCCGCTGGCTTGGCATGCTTTGAAGCCGTATCAGCGCGACCGTCTTACCAGCTTCATGGATCCCGAGGCCGACCGGCAGGGCTCCGGGTACCAGGTAAACCAGTCGTTGATTGCCGTTGGTTCGGGCGGTATATGGGGCAGCACGGCCGGTTCACAGACCCATCTGGCCTTCCTGCCGGTCCCACAAACGGACTTTATTTTTGCCGCTTTTGCCGAGGAACACGGATTTGTGGGTGCTCTTGGGGTGATGCTGTTATACTTCATAGTGTTGATGCGATTGACCCAGAACGCGCAAACAGCTCCCGACCGGGCTGGCACGTTCATAGTGATGGGTGTGGTGGCTGTGCTTAGCTTTCATATCCTGGTCAACGTCGGCATGGTGGTCGGATTTATGCCGGTCACTGGAATACCCCTGCCGCTTATGAGTTATGGCGGATCTTCCGTGCTGTTCATGTTTCTAGCGCTAGGCATTGTAATGAACGTCCGAATGCGCCGATTCGTGAACTGAAGCAGGCGGAAGAAGGCAGGGTGAATTGCTGCGCCAGCCAGGCGCGGCAGAAAACAAGATCAAGATTACGACCGCCCTCGCGTAAAGAGGGCACTCACCGGCCCAAAGCAGTCGAAGGCCGGGCAGGATTAAAGCTAAAGCGCTGCCGGGCGGGTAACGGCCCCCTCCAACGAGAGAGCGGTCACAAACCCGGTACAGCACCAATGCGATAAGTGCAAAAGATTCCAAAGCTTACGCCACGGATTCGGTCGCGGAGAGAACTCCGAGGCTCGGGCCGCGCCCCGTGCGGGCGGCCTATCGCAGCAGCTCGATCCTGCCCGTTCTTCCTGCCTTTGATCCGGTGAATCCTGCCGCCTGAGCGGCGCAGGATCCGGAGTCCGCATGACCAAAGAATTATTTGTATCGTCCACTCCCCACGAAACCAGGGTGGGACTGGTGGAAGACGACCAACTGGCAGAAATCTACCTGGAACGTGAAAACGAATACACCCTGGCAGGTTCCATCTACAAAGGCCGCGTGACCCGGGTTCTGCCCGGCATGCAATCCGCATTCGTGGATATCGGCCTGGAACGCGACGCCTTCCTTTACGTCTCCGACTTCATGGAGTTGGAGGATCAGGACGAATTGGACGAAGTTCCCACCGATCGGACCAGTCCTGCTCCTGACCCGAGACATCAGCAGCAAACGCCACGAGACGAGGTGCATCTCGCGTTGCCCGAACCTCACGCCGCCACTTCTAACCAGGTGGAGTCGGAGCCGCAGGCTGAGGCAGGGCAGCAGCCGTCTCAAAATCGTGACACTGGGAATACGGAGAACCGGGAACGGGGTGGCTGGCGTGGCCGGCGTCGCCGTCGCGGCCGGCGCGGCGAACGCATGCCAGAGTCAAAGTTTGCCCCGCCAGGCGCGGAAGTACAGCGCGAGACGCCGCAGCGGACGGAACGACCAGACCGTCAAGAACGAAATGACCGACCGGAACGAAGCGAGCGCACCGATTTCGGACCGCCGCCCGGTTACCAGCCGATGATTCTGCCGGGAGAATCCATTTCTAAGTACTCTCGTATGGCACAGGCTCAGGCTGCCGCGCCGGCCCGCGCTCCTTCCCCAACGCCAAGCCGTGAGATACCGGCTCCGCCGATTGCGCAAACCTTTCCCGAGGATGAGCCGCTTTTCGCCAAGCCGGCGACTGAAGATCAGCGACAGACCTCTCCGCCGCGGCTGCAAGCTACGTCAGGGAGCCAGCCTTCGATCGCGCGCCGCGAGCAAGAACGATTTGACGAGATGAATGTCGCATCCATTTTCGGTGGGGGCGAAACCGAATCCGAAGAAGAAAGCGACGAAGAAGAAAACAAGCGATCACCTGTCACTGAGCATTTGGATCAGTCCCTATCTGCCGCAGCCGGAACTATGGAGGAAGAAGAAATCGAAGAAGAAGAAGCCGATCTAGCGGCTTACGTCGAGGAATTGGAAGAAGACGAAGCCTTTGAAGAGCTGGAGGAAGAAACCCACGCTGCCGCGGATTACCATGAATCGGCGCACGAAATCGCCGCCGTAGGAGATGCCGGGATTGGGGTTAGCGAGCCGCTCGCTGCCGAACCGATCTCTTCGGAATCAGGCCTTGCGGAAGTAGCGGAAGAAGACGAGACGGATGAAGTAGAAGCGGAGCTCGACGAGGCCCAGGCCGAGGCTGAAGCTGTCGTCGAGGCCGAAACGGTAGGTGGCCCGGTGGATGCACGCGCCGAAGTGCGTGCTCCCGCCGCCACAGCGCCCTATACGCAACGCGCGCCGCGCCCGGCATTCGATCGTAACCGTGGACGGCGTGGCGGAGGTGGCCGGCGCTTCCGGCGCAACGAGCCACAGAACGTTCCCCTCATCACCGACCTGCTCAAAGAAGGCCAGGAAATCCTGGTGCAGATCGCCAAAGAGCCCATCGGCAAGAAGGGAGCGCGCATTACCAGCCACATCGCACTGCCAGGCCGCTTCCTGGTGTACATGCCGACGGTCAACCACACCGGCGTTTCCCGCAAGATTTCCTCGGAGGAGGAGCGCCAGCGCTTAAAGCGCATCATTATCAGCGAGCGCGAAAACGGGCATGGCGGATTCATCGTCCGCACCGCGGCCCAAGGCGCAGCTGAAGAAGACCTGCGCGCCGATATCCGCTTTCTGAAAGGCTTGTGGTCTGAGATCAAGAGCCGCGCCGATAATGGCAAAGGGCCTACGCTGATTTATCACGATCTGAATGTGGTGGAACGAGTGTTGCGAGATCAGGTCAGCTCAGATTTTTCCGCCATCTGGGTGGACAACGAACAGGAATACGAGCGCATTCTGCGTTTCGCCAATCGTTTCCAGCCCGCGCTGGTCAAGCGTGTCAAGCTTTACACCAAAGACACACCGCTGTACGACCAGTTTGGCCTGAACGAAGAAATCAACAAAGCGCTGAAATCAAAAGTGTGGCTGAAGAGCGGCGGCTACATCGTGATCAATCAGACCGAGGCGTTGGTGGCAATCGACGTCAACACGGGTAAATACGTCGGCAAGACATCGCGCCTGGAAGACACCATCGTCAAGACTAACGTAGATGCCATCAAGGAGATCGTGCGCCAGATTCGCCTTCGCGACCTGGGCGGCATCATCGTAATCGACTTCATTGACATGGACGAGCGCCGCAACCGCCAGAAAGTTATGCAGGCGCTAGAAGAGGCGCTGCGCGGCGATCGCGCTCCATCCAAGGTCCTTCAGTTTAACGATTTTGGATTGGTGGCGATTACGCGAAAACGGGTAAAGCAGTCGCTTGAGCGGACTATTGGAACACCGTGTCCGTACTGCCAGTCCACCGGCTTCGTGAAGTCTGTGACCACGATTTGCAATGAGATCTACCTCGAGATGCGCAAGATCGCCAAACATCTCGAACATTCCGATGTGCTGCTGCGAGTCAATCCTGAGGTAGCGAAAGCGCTGAAAGCCAACAACGGCCGCGCCCTCACGGAGATGGAGGAGTTAACTAAGCGAACCGTGATCGTGAAGAGCGATCCGGCGGTACATCAGGAGCAGTTCGACATCAATTAGCGATATTAGGAGTGGCCGCTCGGAAATCCTTCGGCGGCTACTTCACCTGGAAGCGGCAGCAGCGCTTTTCTGATCCTGATCTCCGGTCAAAGTAGCCACAGCTAACTCTGCGCAATCGCGCAACTTCTGCATCGAACTCCTGATGGCAACTGAATGTGGCAGGCTGTCTTCGTGCTCGAAGTGTGCGAGGAGACGCTCGGCTTTGTCGTTGAGTGTGCTCGCGATTTCCAGTAACACGATCAGCGAATCTGCATGCAACTTCCAAAGTGAAGGAGAGTTCTCGCAGCGCTTGAGTTCTTCCAGTTCCGTAGTCATACGGGCGGTCGCCGCGACCGAACGCAAAAGCACGCGGGCAACTTCGGCAAGGATGCCCTTGTCTTTCTCTCGCCGATAGCCGGCGCTGTAGGCATCGGCCTCCGCGGGAGAGAGAATCAGATTGAAGAAGCGCATGGGGACGATCTGGCGAAATTTCGGATCCGCCACGCGAACGAAGACTCGAATTGACTCTTCGACTTGGACCAATCTGGTTTCTTCCGCGGAAATTTGTGCTGGAGTGACGGCTTCACGCATGGCGTGGACGTCCAAGGCAGGCCGACGGACGACCGCCGTAGTTGCGGACGCACGGGCCGTTTTGATACGGCGTGAGGGAGCGGTATTGGCCGCACGACGGATGGGGGGACGGCGCTCCAGGGCTTTTCTAAGCTTCGAAACCCGGTCGAACTTTTTCAAGGCAGTGCCATAATCGATTCGCAGTAAATCAGCGGCTTCCATTGCGGAAACGTCTTCGACTGTGACGTCCACGCCGTCCACGTTGCCCAGGATGCTTCCACCCTGACTCTCTAGTGCCTGGGCAAAACTCTTGATTTCAGCGGCAGCAGCCAGGAAGAGCTCATCAAATTTTTTACCGAGGGCCGCGTTGTAAGGTGCAATGGTGGCCAGAACCCCGGGATGGTAAAAGGAAAGATCTAAAGCCTGCTTCATCTCGCGGACCCGCGAAATGATTCCCGACTCGAGGAGTTCATTCAGCTCGCTGAAGTTTTCGGCCTCTTCCTGCAATGCGTCGAAGCGCCGCAGGATTTGTACGTGTTCTTCGGGAAGAGAGGGCGTGTCAGAATCCGCAAGGATTTCAATGAGCGCGATCTCAAACGGGGATAGGGGTAGCGATCCATCGAGGCCGTAACCGCGACGCTCCCACTGTCCGGGCACACGCGGGCGACGATAAAGGAAAGTCGTGACTAAATCAGTTTTGTCGCGATTGACGTCGGAGTCGTTTTTGGTGCGGGCAAAATAACGAAGCATGGCCTCGGCGATTTCGGGATCTGTATCAGGCGTGAACCCGTGGCGCAACATGGCTGGAGTGATCGCCATGTCCAGCAGCCGCAACCAGCGGCGCATAGTGGCCAGAGTTTCGTGCACATCGCCGTCGGACTGTTGAAGGGAAATCGCCTCCAGGCCGACGGGAACGGGAACCTCTCCGCCGACGGAGTCCTGCAAGAGCTTCTCATAGAAGCCCTGCACGGTGGCCAGAATGGCAAGCTCCCACTTCGGATCTTCAACCAAACTCGGCTCCTGTGGACGACTCCCCGCGAAAGATGGACTGGCAGCTGAAGGCAGCTACTCTAGTAAAAACCAAGCTGGGTTTCGGTACAAGAGTCTGATGGGAGTCGGGACACTAAAGTAACAATTGGGGCCAAGACCGGAGCTAGTCGAAGACCACAGTCTTGTTTCCATAGAGCAGAACGCGATTTTCGATATGCCAACGAACGGCGCGGGAGAGCACAACCTTCTCCAGGTCGCGGCCTTTTTGCAATAAGTCGTCCAGCGAATCGCGGTGGGAGATGCGGACTACGTCCTGCTCGATGATGGGGCCGTCATCGAGAACGTCGGTCACGTAGTGGCTGGTGGCGCCGATCAGCTTCACCCCGCGGGTGAATGCTTGGTGATAAGGCTTCGCGCCCACAAACGCAGGCAGAAAAGAGTGATGGATATTGATGATGCGATGAGGGTATTCGTTGACGAACTGGTTGGACAGGATCTGCATGTAGCGCGCCAGGACGATGAAATCCGGATTGTGTTGTTTCAGTCGGGCCAGTATCTTTTGTTCCGCCTCGCTTTTGTTCTCCTTGGTGACAGAAACTACGAAGAAGGGAATCCGGTAGAAGTCGGCGATTGGTCCGTTGTCAGGATGGTTGGAGATCACCAATGGGATTTCGCAAGCCAATTCGCCGCTCTTATGACGGTAAAGCAGGTCCACCAGGCAGTGGTCATATTTGGAAACCAGAATAGCCATCTTTTGGCGGACGTTCGAGCGTGCCAGTCGCCATTGCATGGCGAACTTTTCCGCGATGGGATAAAAGTGTTTGGCAAAATCGGCAAGATCAATATCAAAATCTTTGGGATCGAACTCTACTCGCATAAGGAAGAGGTTTGAACCTTCGTCGGCGTGTTCGTCAGCGTGCAGGATGTTGCCGTTGTGGCGGAAGACAAAGTCGGAGAGGGTGGCGACAATACCCTTCTGGTCGGGGCAGGAGGTCAGCAGGATGGCAGAGTTCTTCATGGGGTTTGAGTCTACTGGTGCTGCCCTCAGCGGCTAAAGCCGTTCTCTTTACAGCAGTTGACCGCAGCGCTGAAGCGCTGCGCCACCCAAAAGCTACACCGCCCTAACGCCGCAAGTCTTTCAGAATTTCGCGCGCGGCATTGGCGCCGGAGCCGCCGGTCAAGCCCGCTCCGGGATGCGTTCCGGAGCCGCACAAATATAAGTTGGTGATGGGAGTGCGGTAACGAGCCCAATCGAGCAGCGGACGCATGGTGAAGAATTGGTCGAGCGCCAACTCGCCGTGGAAGATGTGACCTCCTGTCAGACCGTATGTATCTTCCAAATCCTGCGGAGTGATGATCTGGTGACGCAGGATCAACTCCGGAAGATTGGGCGCATATTGGCTTAGCGTCTTCACCACCGCGTCGCCCAATGCCACGCGCTGACTCTCCCAATCGCCGCTCTTTAATTTGTAGGGCGCGTACTGCACATAGATGGACATCACATGTTTTCCGGCGGGAGCAAGCGATGGATCAGTTACGGAAGGGAATGTGGTCTCCAGATAGGGTTGACGCGAAAAGTTTCCATACTTGGATTCGTCGAATGCGCGTTCCAGGTAATCGATTTCAGGCCCAATATGAATTCGACCGGTTAAAGCGCCGCCGTCATCGCCGCCATTAAGCGCAGTGAACTTCGGCAATCCCGCCAGAGCAAGGTTTACCTTCGCAACTGTGCCCGGCATGCGATAGTGCTGGAGCTTCATCACGAAATCTGGAGAGAGATGAATCGGATCCACCAGCTTGAGCAGAGTTCGCTTGGGGTCAGCGTTGGATACGATCGCCTCGCCGCTGATCTCTTCACCAGTGGAAAGTATGACGCTGGTGGCTGAGCCGTCCTTTACGCGGACTTCGATTACTTCGGCATCAGTACGGATTTCGGCGCCGGCTTTCTGCGCGGAGGATGCCATGGCCTGCGTCACTGCGCCCATCCCGCCCAAAGCGAAAGTGGATGAGCCCGCAGGATGTACATCGCCGGCTGCGCGGATGAGGAGAACCAAACTGCTGCCGGCGGACCACGGGCCAAGGAAAGTTCCAAAGATTCCGCGCGCGGCGATGGTCGCGCGCAGCAGTTCAGTGTCGAAAAATTCTGCGACCAGATCCGCGACCGCCATGGGGCCCCAGCGAAGCAAGCGATACATGTTCTTTTTGCCCAGGTTGCGAATGGCGCGTCCGGTCTGAAGCATGCCCCACAAGTCGCCGCGGTTGGGATTGTCAATGCTGGGCGGAGCCAGGACCAATGCCTTCGCGATGACGCGGCCCATTTGTCTGAGCGCTTCCTGAAACTCGGAATATCTGGCTCCGTCTTTCGGAGAGAACTTTGCAATCTCCTCGGCAGATTTCTTCGTGTCGTTGTAGAGATGTAAGGCGCGGCCCTCGGGTGAGAGCGCGACGACCGCGACGTCCGGAGTGATCAGTTTGAGTCCATGCTTAGCGAGTTGCATGCCGCGAACGATATCCGGACGGATTGGCCCCGCAGCATGGGCGAGCGTGGAGCAGCGAAACCCTGGATGAAATTCGTCGGTGACGGCAGCCCCGCCAACCTGTGCGCGGCGTTCCAGAACTAACGGCTTAAACCCGGCTTTAGCCAGGTAAAACGCGGTGATCAGGCCATTGTGGCCGCCGCCGATGATGACCACCCGCCGGTCGGCCATGAGCTAAGCGGCTCCCTTAAAATCTTTGAGGATTTCGAGCGCCGCCAGGCGTCCGGGCGCGCCCATGATTCCACCGCCGGGATGAGTCGCCGATCCGCATAGATAAAGATTTTTGATAGGAGTGCGGAACTGCGCGTATCCCGGCACCGGGCGCAGAAAGAAGAGTTGCTCGAGCGAAAGTTCACCCTGGAAAATGTTTCCTTCGCTCAGGCCGAAGTCGCGTTCCAGATCCAGCGGCGTTAGCACTTGCTTGTGCAGGATGATGTCCTTGATGTTGGGCGCGTACTCGGAGATGGTGTCGATGACGTTGTTGCCGAAAGCTTCTTTCTGATCGTCCCAATTCATTCCCGGACGCAGTTTATACGGTGCGTACTGCACGAAGCATGACATCACATGTTTTCCCGGAGGAGCCACGGAAGGATCGGTCAGCGTGGGAATCACCATATCGATATAAGGACGCCGGGAGTATCTGCCATACTTGGCGTCGTCGTACGCCTTTTCCATGTATTCGACACTGGGCGAAATCGAAATCGCACCGCGCAAGTGCGCGCCTGGACCAGGCATGCAGGTGAAACTCGGCAGCCCATCCAAGGCCAGATTCACTTTGCCGGAGGAGCCTCGAAATTTGTAGCGCCGGACTTCATCGAGAAAATCGTTAGGAAGATTTCCATTCTCGATGAACTGGATGAACGTGAGCCGTGGATCAACACTGGAGGAAACGATGCCCGCCTGGATCTCATCGCCGCTGGCCAGGACAACGCCGCGAGCCTTGCCGGCTTTCACGATGATTTGTGCAATCCCTGCCTCAGTGCGAATTTCGGCTCCAGCTTCGCGGGCGGCATCGGCGATGGCATTGGAGATCGCTCCAGTGCCGCCGCGGGCAAATCCCCAGGAGCGAAATGCGCCGTCGATTTCTCCCATGTAGTGGTGCAGCAGCACGTACGCGGTTCCCGGAGAACGCACACCGAGGAAAGTGCCGATGATTCCGGACGCGGACATCGTGGCCTTGAGCACATCGGTCTCGAACCACTGATCGAGAAAATCAATCGCGCTCATGGTCATCAACTGCACCTGGTTGTATTTGTCCTCGCTGGTCATGCCCTGGAAACGACGTCCGATGAAGAGCAGCTTCATCAGTTCTTTGGGATTCAAGGTCGCAGGATCGGGCGGCACCATGCTCAGGATGGGCTTAACGAAACGGCACATGGCCTGCATCGCTTTACCAAATTCGTCGTAGGCTTCGGCGTCTAGCTTGGAGTGGCGCGCGATCTCGCGATGCGTTTTCCCATGGTCGTTTACCCGCCACAAATGATCACCGTTGGGCATGGGAGTGAAAGTACCGTCAAGGGGAAGGATCTCCAGGCCATGGCGGGGAAGGTCGAGGTCGCGGATGATTTCTGGGCGCAGCAGAGAGACTACATAGGAGCAGACAGAGAATTTAAATCCGGGGAAAACTTCTTCGGTGACGGCGGCACCACCGAGAACGTGGCGGCGCTCAAGCACCAGAACTTTTTTCCCGGCACGAGCCAGGTAAGCGGCGTTCACCAGGCCGTTGTGACCACCACCGATTACCACTACATCGTATTTGTTGGAACCAGCCACTCGTTCTCGGCTCCTAAATGCTTTGGCTTTCGGATTGAAACTAGAGAG
>DATHJP010000482.1:0-7620 GCA_035489695.1 Terriglobales bacterium | reverse complement strand
CGGGATATCAGCATTGGCGCGCACACCCAGCTTGCGGAATGGCTCCGCCCAGCTCATGAGCTTCATCAGTTCTGGATCGTCCGGCTTCGCGGCCACTGTGTTGAGTTTGCCCTTCATCACACGGCCAGTAGTGCCGTCGAGTGAGATCCAGTCGCCTTCCTTGAATACCTGGCCCTTGACACGCATCTCGCGCGCCTTCTCGACAACTTCAATGTCGCCGGCACCGGCCACACAACATTTGCCCATACCGCGCGTCACCACTGCGGCATGACTAGTCATACCGCCGCGAGATGTCAGAATTCCAACTGCCACTTCCATGCCGTGAATATCTTCTGGCGTGGTTTCCGCGCGTACCAAAATTACCGGTGTCTTCCTGTCGTGACCGGCCTTCTCCACCGCTTCGTCAGCAGTGAATACGATTTGGCCGACTGCCGCGCCCGGCGATGCTGGAAGTCCCGTTGCGAGGACTTCCACCTTGGCATGCTTTTCATCCAGACGAGGCAACAGAAATTCATAAACCTGATTGGGGTCCACTCGAAAAATCGCCTCTTCTTTGCTAATCAGCCCTTCCTCCACCATCTGGATCGCGACCCGCACTGCAGCCGGGCCGGTGCGTTTACCATTCCGCGTTTGCAGCATATACAGCTTTCCATCCTGGATGGTGAATTCAAAATCCTGCATATCGCGGTAATGTTTTTCCAGCCGAGTGGTGATTTCCCGTAGCTGCTCGTACACATTCGGCATGATCTTTCGCAGTTCGAGGATTGGCACCGGCGTGCGGATTCCCGCAACTACGTCTTCGCCTTGTGCGTTCATCAGAAATTCACCGTAAAACTCTTTGGCTCCGGTAGCTGGATTGCGCGTGAAGCCCACGCCCGTGCCGCTGGTGTCGCCGAGGTTGCCGAACACCATGGCCTGCACGTTGACCGCGGTCCCTAACATGTCGTCGATATTGTTGATGCGACGATAGTGCTTCGCGCGATCGTTTTGCCAGGAACGAAACACCGCATCGCGAGCCATCACTAACTGCTCGTGTGGATCCTGCGGAAAATCGTGCTTGGTATGTTTCTTAACCACCTTCTTATATTCCTCGATCACTTCCTTCAGTGCCTTGGCATCGAGGTCAGTATCGAGCTTGGCTTTCTTCTGTTTTTTCTTGGCATCGAACACTTCGTCGAATGCGGCCTTCGGAATCTCCAGAACGACGTTGCCAAACATCTGGATCAGGCGGCGGTACGAGTCGTAAGCAAAGCGCGGATTCGTGCTGCGACGGGCCAGCGCCTCGACACTCTCATCATTGAGCCCAAGGTTCAGAATTGTGTCCATCATTCCTGGCATGGAGAACTTAGCTCCCGAGCGAACGCTCACCAGCAGTGGGTTCTCCCCCTTGCCCAATTTCTGCCCTTGAAGTTTTTCCAAGCGCTGCAAAGCTTCTTCCATCTGCTGATCCACTTGCTTGGACACTTTTTGACCACGCATATATTCCCGGCAAGCTTCAGTCTGGATGGTGAACCCCGGAGGCACGGGAAGGCCGGCATTGGTCATTTCCGCCAGGCCCGCACCTTTTCCCCCTAGTTCGTCCTTCATCTTGCCGTTGCCGTCAGCTTTGCCTCCACCAAAAAAGTAGACGTACTGCGTAGCTGGTTGCTTGTCGGTGGTTGCAAGTTCGGTTTCCGGGAGAGTCTGCGTCGCCATTGATTCAGTCCTTTTCGATTTTATGTAGCGACGGCGTCCCGCCGGCTACCTGTAATTCTTGTCAACTGAGCGTAATCTAAGATACGTTTGCGCCCGGAGGTGAGTCGAGGGACCTCACCTTCTTATGCCTTGCCTTCGGTCACGATCTCCGAAAAATCGGCAATGGTGGAAAAATTCTGCAGCAGGGTTTGCAGAAGGGCCAGCCGATTCGCGCGAACTCGCTCATCGTCGACCATCACCATCACCTTGTCGAAGAATAGATCTACTGCCGGCCGCAGCTTGGAAATTTCGACGAGAGCTGCTTCATATTCCTGTTTCCCGCGCAATTCATCTACACGCTTTGCGACCTGCGGAATAAGAGAGGCTAATTCCGTTTCCGCCGGTTCCTGCAATGCAGTAGGCTCAATCGCGCTGGCCGAGCGTTTGCCCGTCTCGCTGGCCTGCCGGAGAATGTTCTTAATACGCTTGGAGGCGACTGATACCGATTCGAAATCTGCCGAGGCGCGAACCCTGGTGACTGCTTGTGCCCGTGCCAGTGCATCTACCACGTCATCCGATCCGGCGGCCAGCACCGAGTTCACTACATCGTACTTGTAACCGAGGACATCGCGCAGATAAAACTCCAGACGTTCGCGGAAGAAGCCCCGCACCGCGCCGGCGTAATCAAAGTTGGCGGAAAACTTCCTCTCTGCCGCAGAGTTCCGGTACGCCTCCCGTGCATCGGTAAATAACTGGCTCAAGCTCAGCGGCAGTTTGTGCTCCGCAATCGTTTTTACAATGCCATTCGCCTGGCGTCGCAGAGCGAATGGATCTTTCGATCCCGTGGGCTGCAATCCCAGCGCGAACATTCCCGCGATACTGTCAGCTTTGTCGCCGATTGCAAGTACAGCCCCTTCGAGTGTACGCGGGACTGAATCTTCCATCGATTCGGGTTTGTAGTGATCGTAAATGGCGTCTGCGATAGCGCGACGAGTGCCATCCGCCATGTCTCGATCCAATTGCTGCACTCTGGCGTACAATCCGCCCACGATCCCTTGTAGCTCGGTAAATTCTTTTACCAGTTCAGTAGTGAGATCGGCCTTGGCCAGCAACGCTGCTTTATGAATAACACCGGGCCGAATCTGTCTCCCGCCCTGCCGAATTAGTTCCGACAACCAGCTACACAGGCGCTGCACTCGCTTGGTCTTTTCGTAGTAAGTGCCCAGATCCTTTTGAAAGGTGACATGCTTCAACCACTGTACTCGCTCGCGCAGCAGATGTTTCTGATCGGTCTGCCAGAAGAAGCGCGCGTCGTTGAACCGGGCTCGCAGCACGCGCTCATGCCCATGCCGGATGATGCCCTTGGGATCGCCGTCAGTATTCAACACCGCGAGAAAATGAGGAAACAATTTGCCATCAGCATCTTCGACCGCAAAATACTTTTGATGGTCACGCATGACCGTGACCAATACTTCGTCCGGCAGTTCCAGAAATTCCCGGTCAAAGCTGCCCAGTACCGCTGACGGAAACTCCGTCAGGTTAACAACCGTCTCCAGAAGGCTCTTGTCTTCCCGCCAGCGCGCGCCGGCGATGGTACGTGCAGCGGAGTCAAGCGCTTTGCGGATCTGCTGCTCCCGTTCGCCGCGACCCAAAACTTTTGCGTCCCGCAATCGTTCGACGTAGGCATTGGCCTTAGGAACCTGCACCACACCCTGGGAGAGGGTCCGGTGTCCATGGGATTGATTGCCAGCCTGAACTCCCTCAAACGCGAGAGGGATCACTTCTGAATCCAACATTGCTACTAACCAACGCACCGGCCGCACGAACCGTTCGCTGGGCTTGCGCCAATACATGTTCTTGGGCCAATGGATCGAAGAGATTTCCTTGGGCAAATTCTCGACCAGGATTTCCGCCGCACTCCTACCCTTCTTTGTGATCTTTGCCGCGAGGTACTCGCCCTTGGGTGTGGCAACCTTTTCCAGCTTCGAAACTTCAACTCCGGCCTTTCGCGCAAAGGCGTGCGCCGCGGGCGTAGGCTGACCATCTTTAAAAGCGATATTGACTGCCGGGCCGGTGACGTTTTCGGTGACATCCATTTGACGATCAGCGATCGTGGATGCGACGCTCAGCCGCCGCGGAGTAGTAACCGGTGCAGAAACTCCGGCGGGAAGGCGCAAGGATTCGCGCGCCAGCAATTCCCCCACACGAAACGCCAGCTCGTTCTGCGCCGCGTCAATCATGCGCGCCGGAATCTCTTCGCAACCGATTTCAAGTAGAAAATCAGGCATCTCTATCCGTTCAGTTCACTCAAGATGAGACCGACATCGTCTCTTTTGTCGCCGTCCGAAGCTTCTCGTCTGCGCTGGCCTCGTTCGCGGGCGTGTTTCCCTGCTGATCCACATACGCTTTGGCGATACCTACCGCCAAAGCCCGCACTCGCGCGATCACTCCCACCCGCTCTGTCACCGAGATGGCGCCACGAGCATCCAGGATGTTGAAAAGATGCGAACACTTCAGACAGAGATCGTAGGCCGGCAGCGAAGGGAACCTCTGCTTGTCTCGAGCCAGCCCATCCCCCGCATCCTTATCTTTAGATAGCGCCGCATAACGGTCCAGCAGCGCCTTACACTCTGCCTCGCACAGATCGAAATGTTTCCACGCCTTCTCCACATCTGCTTGTTCGAAGTTGTAAACGGAAAACTGCAACTCTTCTGTCAGTCGGACGTCTCCGTAGGTGGTGACCCGATCTGTCTCGGGATCGCGAGCCCAGACAATTTCATAAATACTTTCCGCATCCTGCAAAAATGCAGCGATGCGTTCCAGACCGTAAGTCATCTCGGCTGAAATCGGATCCAGATCCACACCGCCACATTGCTGAAAATAGGTGAACTGTGTGATTTCCAGTCCATCCAGCATTACCTGCCAGCCGATTCCCCAGGCGCCGAGCGTGGGCGACTCCCAATTGTCTTCTTCGAACTTGATATCGTGCTGGCGCAGATCAATTCCCATCGCACCCAACGAATCGAGATAAAGCTGCTGCACATTTTCCGGAGGCGGTTTCAAAATCACCTGTAGCTGCAAGTGTTTATACAAGCGATTGGGATTCTCGCCATAGCGCCCATCAGCCGGCCGTCGAGAAGGCTGGACGTAAGCCACTTTGTATGGCCGCGGCCCCAACACCCGCAAAAATGTTTCCGGTGCCATGGTCCCCGCCCCGACCTCCACGTCATATGGCTGCTGCAACACACATCCCCGTTCCGCCCAAAAGCTCTGCAGCCGGAGGATGAGTTCCTGGAACGTAGGCGAATTGGATTTAGCTCGAGTCAAAGGGTTCTAAGAGCACTCAGCACTCAGCACTCAGCACTCAGCATTCCAGCATTCAGCATTCAGCCCCGAACCTGCGATTCAGCGACCTACCACCAGCCTCGATTTGGCTAAATGCTAAGTGCTGATTTTCTCCAGCATCCCTGCCGTAACCAGCTTCTTCTCAATATGCCGTTGAAGCGTATGCAGAAGAAACTTTCGTAAATCTGCCGCTCGCGTCTTTGGCCACGAGACTCCGCGAAAAGTTTCTACGGGTGCACGAAACATCTGTGCCGCGACCGTTCGCGATTCCGCCGAAATCTCGGATGACGCCAGCCGCTTGTCGTCGACGCACATCAGTCCGTCGGCCAGGGCATGAAAAAATGCTCTGCTTCCGTTTAGCGTGCGGCCGCAAACGATGCACTCCGTTAACTCCGGCAGATAGCCCATCAGCCGCGTCATCCAAAGCTCGAAGTAGGTGATGGGCATCCAGACAGCGGATCCGCGCAGTTCCACCAGCGTTGACAACGCTAAACGGAAAACTGCATCGTTGGCCTCGCGATCCGGCAGCAATTCGTCGAGCACCTCCGCCACGTGACCCAGCGCTACGGCTCGCGGATAGCCCACTTGATTCGCCAGCGGCGACTCGAGCACATCGCAGGAATCCAACCGTACCAACTCCTGCCGCTCCCGATCGTCGTAGTAAACCCGGACGTAGGTAAGCGGTTCCAGCGCTCCGCCAAACCGCCGCTTGGACTTCTTCGCCGAGCGTGCTACCCCGCGCACTTTGCCTTCAAGGCGCGTGAAAAGTGTGACCAGCAAGTCGGCCTCACGCATCGGATAGGTGCGCAGGACAATCGCTTCCGACTCCTTCAGCGCCATGGAAGCTCAGCAGGTAATCTTTGATTGTAATGGACTAATAAGGAGATGGAAAGCTGACTGCTGTCGAGTTTCAGGTCGCGTTCGTCGCTAGTAAAAACAAAAGGCGCGTCACTCGAGACACGCCTCGCTTGTAACCAGATAGATCTAACGTTACCGGCCAAAATATTTCGCGTTGCGCTCGGTGAAGCTCTTCCACTTCTCCGGCAGATCGTCGAGTGCGAAGATGGCGGACACCGGGCATACCGGCACGCAAGCGCCACAGTCAATGCATTCCACCGGATCGATATAGAGCATCTCTTCCTCAGGAAACGCCGGCGCGTCCTTCTTGGGGTGAATGCAATCGACCGGGCAAGCATCCACACAAGCCGTGTCCTTGGTTCCAATGCACGGTTCTGCAATCACGTAGGTCATAAAGGTCCCTGTCTCCCTGATATGTGCGGAATTATCAGAACCCAACATCTTAGCAAGAATATCGTCTCGGGTATAGCCGGGCAGCTATGCCGGCAGCAACTCCCGTTGCTCGCTGGGCTGATATTCCACAATGTATCCCGCCACCGCGCTCGCCGCCACCGTGAGCGGACTCGCCAGATACATCAGCCCCGGTCCACTGCGCCCGGGAAAATTCCGGTTCTGCGCGCTGATCACCACCTGATCCGAACGTGTAGAGACGCCCGGCCCAGCATTGATGCAGGCTCCACAACTCGGTTCGATCACGTGCGCCCCAGCATTTTCGAAAATTTCCAAATATCCTCTGCGAACACAATAATCGCGAGTCTCCTGCGAACCAAACTGGATGTAGAACTGCACCGATCCAGCAACCTGTTTCCCTTGTTTGAGCGCGTCGGCCAACACACGAGCGTACATGTCCATGTCTTCATTCTTGCCCGCGGTGCAGGTGCCGCCGTAAGCCAGCTCAACCGGCACGGGCGTATTCAACTCGCGGATAAACTTTCCGTTCCCCGGATCGCCAGGCGTAGCCACCATGGGCGTAATATCCGCTGCGTCCATTTCGATGACGTGAGCGTACTGAGCTTGGGAATCGCTGTAGAGTCCCTCCAACATCGCTTCTGCTTTTTCTCGATTCATGCCACGACGCTCTACCAAAAACTCCACAGCTTTTTTGTCCGGCGCCACAATACCGGTGAATCCGCCGATCTCAGCGGCCATGTTGGTCATGGTCGCGCGCTCATCGACGCTGAGTTCTTCAATAGCTTCGCCAGAATACTCAATGACTTTCGCCAGCGCCTTCCCACTCTTGATGTAGTCCATCCGCAACAGCGCCAGGATAAAGTCTTTGGCAGTGACATTCGGATGTTTGCGTCCGCGAATCATCACCTTTACGGATTCCGGCACGCGCACTCGAATGTCTTTGGTGATCCAAGAATTGAAAACGTCAGTAGTGCCGATGCCAAAGGCGACGCAGCCAATCGCGCCGGAATGCGGAGTATGGGAATCGGAGCCAACGATCAATTGTCCCGGCAACGCATAACTTTCCAGAACTACCGAGTGGCAGATACCTTCAGAACCTTTGCGATCTTTCAGTTCTCCGTGCAGCCGGATGCCCCGCTGACGTGCAAAATCCTCCTGCTTCAACTTGAGCTGCGTGGCAAGATCGAGAAGTCCCATCTTCCGCTTCTGCTCGGAAAGCACCTCATCAAGAAACGTAAGATGATCCCGGAAAAAGAGCACAGTCGACGCGTCATTTACCGGAGCATCGCGCCCCACGAGTTGATCAAAGAAGATCGCCGCCATGGGTGTGAC
>DATHJP010000481.1:0-4210 GCA_035489695.1 Terriglobales bacterium | reverse complement strand
TGAGGTCGCTCCCGCAGCTGAATGTGGTAGATTGAAAATCTGTAAGACTTTCGCCGTGCCCCACGGGCGCTGTCGTTGAGCCTCGAGCGGCGAGAATCCATTCCATGCAAGACCCGGGAGCACTTGTCCTGGCAACGGACCACAAACCATTAGAGTTGCATTCAGGAGAGAAGGGTTTTGGCACTGCCGCAGGACGCGCTTTGGTATAAAGACGCGCTCATTTATCAGGTCCACGTCCGGACGTTTTATGACAGCACCGGCGACGGCGTCGGAGATTTCCGGGGCCTCGCCCAAAAGCTGGACTACCTGCAGGAACTCGGAATTACTGCGATTTGGTTAATGCCTTTTTTCCCTTCCCCCCTCCGGGATGACGGCTACGACATCGCGGATTACCGATCCGTCCATCCCAGTTACGGCACGCTGGACGATTTCAAAGCATTCCTGGAAGCTGCCCACCAGCGTGGTATCCGGGTGATTATCGAAATGGTGTTGAACCACACCTCTGATCAACATCCCTGGTTCCAGGAGTCTCGCAGTTCGCGCGTCAACCCGCGCCGCGATTGGTATGTGTGGAGCGAGACCGACACCCGTTATCGTGGGACACGCATTATTTTTGTAGACACCGAACTTTCCAACTGGGCCTGGGACCCGGTCTCGAAGGAATATTACTGGCATCGCTTCTTCAGCCATCAGCCCGATCTCAATTACGACAATCCAGAAGTACGGGAAGAAATGTGGAATGTCATGAAGTTCTGGCTGGATATGGGCGTTGACGGCTTCCGGCTGGACGCGGTTCCCTACCTTGTCGAGCGCGAAGGCACGAACTGCGAGAACCTCCCCGAAACCCATGCCATTCTTAAAGATTTTCGCGCCCGGCTCGATCAGCAATTTCCCGGCAAGATGTTTCTGGCTGAGGCCAATCAGTGGCCGGCGGATCTGCGTCCCTATTTCGGTGAGGGCGATGAATTCCACATGGCATTTCATTTTCCCCTCATGCCCCGGATGTTCATGGGCCTGAAGCTGGAAGACCGCAAGCCAATCACCGAAATTCTGCAGCAGACGCCCGCTATCCCTGACTCCTGCCAGTGGTGCCTGTTCCTGCGCAATCACGACGAACTTACCCTCGAAATGGTAACCGACCTGGAACGCGACTACATGTACGACGAGTACGCGCGTGACAAAGGCATGCGCTTAAATCTTGGCATCCGCCGGCGCCTGGCTCCGCTTTTGGACAATGACCGCCGACGCATTGAGCTCATGACCGGGATGCTTATGTCGCTTCCGGGAACGCCGATCCTTTATTACGGCGACGAAATTGGCATGGGCGACAATATTTATCTAGGCGACCGTAACGGCGTGCGTACGCCAATGCAGTGGGATGGCGGCTGGAACGGCGGATTTTCCACGGCAGACCCGGAGAGTCTTTACTCGCCTCTAATGCTGAATCCGGTTTACGGATTCCAGGCCGTGAACGTGCAGTCGCAAAAGCGGTTCGAACATTCGCTTCTCTCCTGGACCAGGCACATCATACAGATTCGCAAGTCAACCCCCGTATTCGGCAGAGGCACGATCGAGTTCCTGTATCCTGCGAACCATAGGGTGCTGGCATATACACGACAACTGGGGAAGGACGCGATTCTGGTGGTGAATAATTTATCGAGTTCCGCCCAGGCGGTGGAGCTTGATCTGCGTCGCCACAAAGGCAACATCCTGATCGAAATGTTTGGCAGGAATATTTTTCCCCGTATAGGCGACCTGCCGTATCTGCTGACCCTGGGCCCTTACCAGTTCTACTGGTTCCGCCTGCGAAAGATCTGAAAAATAATGGAGGATTGGTTTGGCCGAAGGAAGCATTCTCACGGATGATTTTCTTCGTGAGTTGATGAACGTCGGAGAGGTGGACATCCTCATCGGCGTGCCCACCTTCAACGATGCCAAGACAGTGGGACAGGTGGTGCAGGCCATCCGCGCCGGCCTGCTGAAATATTTTCCCCGGCATCGCTCGGTGATCATCAACGCAGACGGGGGATCAAAAGATGGCACCCAGGATCTGGTGCGCGCCGCGTCCATTAGCGATCTTCAGCATGTGTCGAATGTGAGTGCGTTGCGCACCCTGCATTGCATCAGTACTCAATATCCAGGAGGGCCGGCGAGCGGCACCGCCCTGCAGACCATTCTGGCCGCGGGCGAATTGCTACGTGCATATGCTTCCGCGGTGGTTTCACCCGACTCTACCAGCATCGAACCGGAATGGATGGAGCGCCTGCTGCGGCCGCTGGTCCGGGACAATTTCGATCTGGTCACGCCAGTTTATGGCCGGCAAAAGTCGGAAGGCCTGCTGGTCCGCAGCCTGATTTATCCCATGAGCCGGGCTCTCTACGCTAAGCGGGTGAGAGAGCCCTATCCCACGGAATTTGCTTTTTCTGGCCGTCTCGGCAGCAACTTTCTCGGGCAGGACATCTGGGGGCAGGAAGTCGGTCACATCGGAGCGGAAATGTATCTGGTCATTTCCGCGATTGCCGGCGGATTCCGCCTGGCACAGTCTTTTGTTGGAGCCAAGTCGCGTGTAATGGACCACAGTTCGGGCGACCTAGTGTTCGCCATCCGTCAAACCGTGGGAGTTCTGTTCTGGTCGCTGGAACAATATTTTCCGGTGTGGAGCGCACAAATCGAATCACAGCCGATTCCCACCATCGGAGCAGAGCATGAAATAAGTCTGGAACCTGTTCCTGTAATCCCGAAACGTCTGCACGAAATGTTCGTACGTGGCGTTGCCGAAATCGAGCCTGTACTGAAGTCCATTCTCTCCGCTCAAACTCTCGGCGAATTGCAACGTGCAGCCGCTCTTCCAGAAGGAAGTTTTCAATATTCGGACGAGTTATGGGTCCGTACGGCATACGAATTCGCTGCTTCTTATCACAAAGCGGTGATTAGCCGTGACCACATTATCCAGGCCATGGCCCCGTTATATCGCGGAAAAGCTTACGCGTTCCTGGAGCAGAACCGCGACGCGACGCCAGCCGAGATGGAAAACAACGTCGAAGCGCTTTGCCAGAGGTTCGAACGATCGAAACCATACCTGCTGGAACTCTGGAACGGAAAGAAGTGAGGTCAAAATGTCGCAATGGCAAAAGTTCGTTACGCAGTTGACTCAGGCGACACAGGAAATTGTCGCCAGCATTGCTCAGTTCCTGCCGCGCCTGATGGTGATGCTGCTCCTCGTGCTGGTGGGCTGGTTGATTGCCTACGTCCTGAAATCAATTCTGCGCAGCATCCTGCATCTGGCACGGTTCGACAAGCTGTCCGAGCACGCCGGAGCGTCGCAACTTCTTCGCAAGGCGGCGCTGCCCTCGTCCAGCGAACTGCTTAGCCGCTTTATTTTTTGGGTGGCCTGGATCAGCTTCATTCTGATCGGCGCCAGCGTGCTTGGTATCGGCGGCCTGCAGCAACATATCTCGCAGTTTTTTGGATTCCTGCCCAGATTGTTCGCCGCGCTGTTCATATTTTTCTTTGGATTGCTGGCAGCCAGTTTTTTTTCACGCGCCGCATTGCTGGCCGCAGTGAATGCTGATCTGCCTTCTCCTCGCCTAGTCAGTTTCACCATCCGCACCATGATCATTATCTTTGCGGTGTCCATGGGGTTTGAAGAGCTCGGTCTCGGAGAACGCACCATGCTGGTAGCGTTCGCCCTGGTCTTTGGATCACTGATGCTTGGTCTGGCGCTGGCATTCGGAATCGGAGGGCAGGAACTGGCAAAACGATTTCTGGAAAGAAGATTCGTCCACGAAAGAAAAGAACAGAAAGAAGACGAACTGTCGCCGCTCTGAGATGCTGACAGTCTACGGCATCGGACTAAATGTCATCCTCCGCCGCCGAGCCGGCGAAGGATGACGAGTTCCGAACCCAGGCGATCCAACCTCAGCTCTTGATGCTGTTGGACCCCGCATCCCAAGACACTGCGCTCCTACGGAAATAAGATTCGTTTGCCATATGGCAAGCCAGCGCAGCGTTGTGTCCAAACACCGCATCCTCCACAACAGGCTTACGCGTACGCACAGCCTGGAAGAAGTTCCACAGATGCGGTTTGACGTCGTCCCAGGAGATGCTTCGGTACGTGACTCCTTCAAAGGCTGATTCTTTCCCCGGAACTGCATCGTGTTCCTGATGCCACTTCTTGAAATATTCTTCGCGCAGAGCCTTGGGAAAACTG
>DATHJP010000480.1:0-2515 GCA_035489695.1 Terriglobales bacterium | reverse complement strand
ACGGGATCGATTCCTCAATCCGCGATCGAATCCGGGATGTCGAACCGGACACAAAATCGTTTGCCATGCTTTTCAGTCGGTCGTTGCCGTAGCCGAAGCGAAGGAGGTCGAAGCAGCGGCCCATATTTTAGGTCTGCGCGATCAGCGTGCCCTTCGCCGCAGCGGCTCATTGATAAAAATCAGTTATCAAGATCGCGCATCAACTAACTGAAAACACGTTGGAATTTGAAATTAGGCTGACTAAAATATTCATTGTTTGCCAAATGATTTCGAAATGAATCGACGCTCCTTTTGCGTGAACTTAGAGATATACACGCTCAATGGTTGCGACGTGAAGAGGCCGGCTGCAACCGGATTGAATTTCATTTCGAGTGGGTTGATGACTGAAAGACATTTTTCCACTCCGGTGTCGCCGTCGGTCCTGATGGTTTTGCCCCAAGCCCAACGTGGACAACTCAAACTCGACCACGGGCAATGCCTGCGTCGACACCAATGATCGCATAAGACGCATCATAATGCCACGTCTCGGATTGAGTAGATTATATTGGGCGTCGATCAGGGCCTATTGGGCCGGTGCGGTCGAGATGGAGTTGACGGAGAGCCGGCAGCCGGGGGAGGCTTGGGCCCGACATCGCGGCGCCCGCGCTGGCGTTTTCGGCGAGGCGCCACGAGGTCGAGAAATTGTCCAAGCATCGATTCCGCCAACAATTCGTCCGCTTCAGCCGTGGCGGCGTTCGCCTGGTCGCGCAGCCGCCGATAGGTTCGCCAATGCATGCGGCGCGGCTTTTGCGGAAACGGCTCCAAAGGGTCGTTGCTCCCGCCGAGCCTCATCTTGATCTTCTGTGCCCGGCGCTCTGCGCGTCTTAGGGGAATCTCCCGCTGGCTCTCGTAGCCCAACCCCAGGCATCGCCGACACTCGAAGCACGGCGCGTAAAGCTTTGCAACGCGCCGGCCACAAACCTCACCGTTGATAATGGTCTGGCATTTGAACCAAGGCCGGCGGCCGCCGAGGTGGCATTTTGTCCAAATGATAGGGACTTGCAGCTCGATAATCCTCGATTCAGTGGAGCCGGGAAAGCGAGCGCGGTGAACGAGTATGACGGCGTCAGGATGGATGAAGATGGAGACTTCGCCCGCAGGTGCACCGTTCCGGAACCACTCCTTAATGAAACACAATCCCGGTCGCATCTGGGTCTTTCGTTGCAACTCTCGAACATCAATAGCATTGAAGTCCTCGCAAATGTCGTGTTCGGGATATCGGCCGCTGAGAGACATATTTCCACTCCGTGGTGCCGTCCGTCCTGATGATGATATCGCCCAGCCCCTCACCCCCACGCGGACCCAGCCGCCGCCATCATCCCAGCAGCCCATGTTGGATCCTGAGAGTCTATCTCATGAACCGTCTTTGGCAGGCTTCCCTGGAACACCTCGGTGCTCGTGAATTCTGTCAATTGCCCGGTTAGTAAGCTCTTGGCCGAGGTCTTCCTTGAAACGCGCCATGGCTCGTTGTCGCCTTGAGCTTTTGCTTAGAGGGCGCGACAGTTCAGTCGCTTGAGCCTCCTCGACGATTTTTAAGGCGGGCGCATCGATCTCCGGCGAACCAACCGAAATGCCTTCTGCTTGCAGCGGGCGGAATAACTTCAGAGTTCCCGCAATCGCTTCGATTGCGCTGTCGAACACCTTAGCGTCCGCGGTCCAGTGCACTTTCGTGTCTCGCATTGTCCCCAGAGACTGAACCACCTGTGCAGCGAGCCGCAGCATCGCAGAAGTCTTGACGTCCCCCCAAAGCTTGGAGATCGCTTCTTCCTCATCGAGTCCTCGCCGTAGCCTGTGTTCAGCCTCCTGTGACAATGATCGACCGCTTGTTGCCGCCGCTCTCCTCAGGGCCGCCTTCGTATCCGGCGTAAGTCGGAACGACATCACCTCTGTTTTTCCGGCGTATTCACCTTTCGGCGCTCGCCCGCGTCCCATCCACAAAGCCTCCGTTTTTGACTTACAATTGGTAGTGTTGACGGATCCAGCGGTCAAGCCATAAATTGACGTACAGATTGAATGCTAATCAAAGCCACAGAAGAGGGGTCACGGCCATGCCCGCGCTCCAGCTTGATGTTGTCCACGTTGGCTCGGCGCAGACCATCAGGATCGCGCCACGGAGTGGAAATATGTCTTTCAGCCACCACCCCACTCGAAGAATGAAATTCAATGCGGTCGCAGCCGGCTTCTTCACGTCGCAATCATCGAGCGGCGATATCTATAAGTTCCCGCAAAAGGTGCGTCGATTCATATCGAAATCATTTGGCAAAAAATAAAGATTTTAGCCAGCCCTATTTCATATTCCAACGTCTTTTCAGTGGCTTGACAGGTCGATTTGTTTTTTCAAATGGATTCAAGCAGCATCTGCGGATGGGCTTGAAGAGCGCCGGCCGGCTGCAGGCGAGCAACCCAGCCTATCACCTCGTCGGCGGTGGCCAACAGCGTTTCCGGGATGGTGCGCGAGTGGGCGCGGGGACCGGCA
>DATHJP010000479.1:0-3373 GCA_035489695.1 Terriglobales bacterium | reverse complement strand
CCCTCACGCGGGCGGAGTCGGCTTGTGCGAATGCGTGCAGCACCTGGCGATCTTTGACTATCTGCGGGTATCAGCGTCGCTCGAAAACCGTGTCACTGAATTTGTAGATCATCTGCATGAACATTTTGCTGATCCCGCTCGTATAGCAAACGGCCACTATCTGCTGCCTGAAAAACCCGGATACAGCACCGAGATACTTCCGGAGACCTTGCTCGCATATGAGTACCCGGATGGTCCCGTGTGGAATGATCAACAGATTTCAGTCGCAACCTAAACGCATTCCGCTCGGAAATCCCTTGCAAGAGCAACTGCTGCCTTAATGAACCGGATTCCCCCAGTTCCTCCCCATGACCTTATTGAGTTCCGGTCATGCGCAATATCTTCCCAACTTAAAAAAATACTTGACAAGCGTTCTTAATCCAGCCTATAAGTTAGCGGTTTGATTCGCGAACTGTTACTTTCATGTATAAAAATGTCGCGCACGGATGGTTTGGAGCCGATTCCAGTGACGGCACAGGAGTTGTGAGGTATTGATCGCAGACTAATTGAGGTGGGAGGCGTTTATGAATAACCGTGCTTCTAGTCTTTTTGCGCTGGTTCGACGATGCAAGGATTCATCCGGCTTGCGTGAAGTCGGATTCGGCCACCGCCTCTCATTGCTGTTAGTGGCGTTTGTATTGATATTTGTGATTCCGCATAGTGCTTCTGCGCAGGCCACAGCCACTCTCAACGGAGTGGTTCGGGATTCGAGCGCTGCGGTAATTCCGCAGGCAACGGTAACTCTCCACAACACTGATACCGGCACCGACAGAGAGAGTCTTACCAACGATTCCGGGCTGTATGTTTTCGTGAGCGTGCCACCTGGTGAATACGTTCTGAAAGTAACAAAAGATGGATTTACTACCGCGACGCAGGCGGCGCATGTGGTCGTCAATCAGGCCAGCACTCAGGACTTTACGCTACGAGTAGGATCGACCCAGCAATCCGTCACGGTCGAGGCCTTCGCGGTCAACCTCGAAACCGCGAATTCGACGCTAGGCACGGTGATAGAGTCCAAGCAAGTTTTGGACCTGCCTCTCAACGGGCGAAACTTCACGCAACTTCTGGCTCTGACGCCGGGTGTGAGTCCGGTCAGCGTGGCGCAGAACTCGGGTGGCGCACAGGCTGCCCCGCTCGGCACATTTGTCTTTCCCGCAGTCAGCGGGCAATCAAATCGCAGCAACTACTTCCTGCTGGATGGGATCGACGATACCGACCAGGTCTTTACCACCTACGCGGTAGCGCCAATCCTTGACGATATTCAAGAGTTCAAGGTCCAATCCCACAGTGATGAGGCGCAGTTCGGCGGAGTATTGGGCGGGATCGTCAACGTGGTTAGCAAGTCTGGCACGAACACCTTCCACGGGACTGCGTGGGAGTTCTTCCGCAACACTGTCCTGGATGCCAAGAACCCGCTTAAAGGCATTTCGAAATGAGAACAGAACCAGTTCGGCGCGAATTTCGGCGGTCCGGTGATTCTTCCGTTTTACAACGGCCGTAATAAGACCTTCTTCTTTGGGAGCTATGAAGGATTTCGCCGCGCGCAGCCTTCAGCTGGCGCGTTTTACAATGTGCCTACTCCGGCCGAGCTTTCAGGCGACTTCAGCGCACTGCTGCAAGGCCCTAACCCGGTCCAGCTTTACAACCCGTTCACCACCCGGCCCGACCCTGCCAATCCGGGGTCATTCATCCGCGACCCCTTTCCGAACAATGACATTTCGAGCGTATTGAATCCAGGCGCCGTGAGCCTTGCCCAAGCGGTGTTTCCCGCTCCGCAGCCAGTCGTAAACGGCTTCAATGGCTATGACCTTCGTTCCAATCTAACTCCTCAGAACCAATACAGTTTCAGAGTGGACCACAATTTCAACCCCTCTAACTCGATCTTTTTTCGGTACACGAGTTCGGACCAGACGAGAATCGGAACCGGTGGGATCGTTGGGGAGACTGCTACGGGCGAAACGTTCGGAAAGCAATACGTGTTGAGCTACTACCACCAGTTCAACCCGTCAACAATCCTGGATGCGCAATTCGGACATGTGGATCTCACGAATAACGTTGGCAACTCCTATGCAAATCTAGACCCGACAACGGTGGTCAATGGCGCCGGCCTAGCAAATAGTTTCGTCTGTGGTTTCTCGGGTACGACTGGTTGCTCGATCCCAGGGCTACAAATTCCGGCGTACGTGACTAGTGGTGCCACAAACAATGGTGGAACCAAGCTCACGGACATTTATCAGTGGAGAGCCAATTTTACGAAGGTTCTTCGCAAACACTCGTTTACCACTGGTTTCAATTTTGAGAGAAACTCATTTTTTGTACATGGCGGCGGTCCGGCTGAGGTTTTTGGTGCTGAGCAAACAGCCAATCCGGAAGCGCCGACCGGCACGGGCGATGCCATGGCAGCGTTCCTTATTGGAACAACCGCTAGCGCATCGCGCCGAGATACTGTCGCGCCCGTGACCGGGCAGCGCAGTTACGGCTTCTATTTCATGGATAAATGGAAGGTGACAGACAAGCTAATTCTGAATATTGGGCTTCGGTATGACCTAATGCTTTGGCCGGGGTATGGATCAGGTCCCAGCGATCCAACCAGCCAGGTCGGGAATATCGATTTCAACAATGGGACCTATGTTATTCAAACAAATTCACCGGACTGCGCGACTGCCGGCAAAGCTCCCTGCGTGCCTGGAGGTCTGCCGCAGCCTCACGTGGTTGTTTCCCGAAATAATCGCTTGTATTCCAATACTTATGACAATATCCAACCCCGGATTGGGATTGCCTATAGTCTTAACGACAAAACGGTGGTGCGTGCCTCGTTCGGAATGTTCAATGACCTCTGGGCGGGCGTGATGCAGACCGTGCAGGGCATTGGTGGCGACTGGCCATCAATAGCGCAAATACTTACTCCTGCACTGAATACGTCTAATGAAGTCGCCACAGTAAATTGGCAGGATCCGCTTGCAGGCCTAGGTTCGGCGGGTTTACCCGCTGCAACACCATTCGGCCAAGTTGAGTGGTACCGGGATCCGAAGGCCAAGAATCCATATTCGGAGCAGTGGAATTTTGGAGTCCAACGGCAGTTGAGCTCGAACACTGTCATCACTGCGAACTATGTGGGTTCCCAAAGCCATCGCCTTACAGTTGGTGGCTTGTACAATGTCGCATTAACTCCGGGACCCGGCACACCCGCAGAGGTTACGGCGCGACAGCCATATCCGTATATCAGTCCGACTTTTTATGATAGGAGCATCGGAAATAGCTCCTACAACGGTTTCCAGTTTTCCACCAACCACCACGGTTCGAACGGGCTTAATTATCTGGTTGCTTACACTTG
>DATHJP010000478.1:0-8921 GCA_035489695.1 Terriglobales bacterium | reverse complement strand
GGATCCAAAGTGTAAATCACACCCAGTTCCTGCGCTAACGCCTGGACCCCGGCATGTTCACCCATGTTTACTGTCATCAGCACATTTGCGATGGTGACTTTCAGCCCTTGCGATTTCAATAAGCCAATTGCCTCAATGCTGCGCTTTAACGAGCCGGGTAATTTGGTGATCGCGTCATGGATCTCAGGGCGTCGCGAATAAATACTGATCTGCACCTGCTCTACACCCAGATCGCGCATCCGGCGGGCTTCCGATTTGCGGATCATTACCCCATTGGTCTTGATTCTGACATTGAATTTGAGCTCGCGCGCATATTCCAGGATTTCAAAGAAGTCGCGCCGCATCAAAACCTCGCCGCCACTGAGAGTCAGAAAGAAAGTCCCAGCCTCGGCCAGTTGTTCAAGAACATCTTTGATTTCGGCGGTCGTCATCTCACCGTGATCATCGTGATCCAGATAGCAATGAACGCAACGTTCGTTGCAACGATAGGTGACGTCCAGATGGACACCCAGGGGAATCCCCAATTCGAGGGCGCGCTCATTCATCTCCTGCATCAGGCTCACGCTGCCTCCGCTGGCCCAGAAGAGACGTCGAGCGGGTGGTCGGATACCATCAGGATGCCATGTTGTGAGAGTTCATCCACGAACTGTTGGGCATCGCGTCGTGCAGTTTCGAGATCTACATCAAATTCATCGCACACGTTTCGAGCCACGATTTCAGTAAGCGGAGTACGTCCGTCCGCCGCCTGCCAAATCGCCGTAGCCACTTCGTTCAGTGTGAAAAATGTGGAATCCACGGCGGACATCACCATCATCTCTCCGCCCAGCATGCGTGCCGCGATCTGCGAGCTTCTTGCGATGTATTTCTCACTCATTGGATAAGGTCCCAAACCTGTGCATCGGGAACGAAAGTTAACCGCTGTACCGGCACGCGATCCACAAACTCACAGGCCGAACGAAAAATCATTTCGACCATCTCCGTATCTTCCGCGAAGAACAGCATATTGCGCAGTAGGCCTCGAGCAGCTTCGGCAGCGCTGATCGCCTCAATCTTGTTCTCTGCACCCTTCTCCAATAGAAACAAGGTTGCTATCGGAGCCGAACAGTTCGTGCCCACACGGGCAAGCTCGCCGGCAAAAGGTGTCCCGCAGGCATGATAACCCGTCGCCTCGCGGCGCACGTAGGAAACTTCGTCGGTCAGTAGGATCACATCAGGAGGCGCCAGTCGGGAAATGGTTGTCTTACCAGCTCCCGAAACGCCGGAAAACAAAAATGCTCGATCATCGCGGACGGCGCTGGCGGCGTGCAGCAGAAATCCACCTTCCGTTGCCAGTATCAAGGTGTGCACGATGCGCAAGACAGAATCGGTGGAATACGGATTTGCCGACTGCCGGATATGTCCCCGGCCCGCGCGTGGATCCCAGCTGGCTCGAAAATCTCCGCGCCGCAGGTGCCACAATCCATCCTGCATCTCAACGTGCGCATCTTCTTCGGATTCCATTTCGGCGGAAGGCGTAACCAATTCCACTTCAAACTCAAATTTGGGGCTGGAGCGGGGACTGATGAAGCCGGTGTACCGTTTGATCATCATCTCGTGGAACAAAGAGTCATGAGTACGGAACAGAATCGGCATACCGCCAATCTCAACCGCAATCTCTTGGCTTTGACTCAACTTTTTATCCGTCCTCTTTTTGCGGTCTAACCATTACACTCTTGATCTATCAAACGTCCATTCGAAATTTGCGTGTACCCGGAGCGTGGCCCGCAGCAAAAGGTTCCAATGGCAAAGTAACCAGGCGGTGAGCCGACTTCCTGGTGATAGCTTCTGTCCCGGTACGATCCGAATGTGGCGCCGATGGATCGTGGCAATCTTTCCCAACAGGTCGCTCTCCGGGACTGGCGGATCATCTTCGGTCATGCAGTCGCCGCGCATGATCAGAAAGTTTTCGTCGCCGAGGTGGCATTTGCGCATGACGCGATGAATGAACAAACGTCCATCGCGAGCATAGAGTGCAAGATCACCCGGCTGTGCTTGTTCAAAATTATGAGGTTGAATGGTGAGGCAATCGCCGGGCCACAAGGTCGGCAGCATGCTGATTCCGCTGGCACGCAGTCGCAACATTCCCGTGGACTGCAGCACCTCTGCCGCCAGACTGCATTTGCACGCTGCCTGTGATGGGGAATCCATGGACCTGCCGCTAGGACCGCTTTCTGTTAAAGCGGCACTGCCCTTGGTGGCCCTGCAATTTACCGCAAGCCAACGCCAAAGTTTCGAACACACGCTCGTATCGGAACTCCGGCTTGGAGTATGGCTTCTTGCCAGCCCTTTGAGTGGATGCGCTCTCGTTTTTTCCAGAAGTTTGGTTCTTCTGATTCATAGAAGTCTCAAATGCTTTGGCTTGTCTCCTGCAGCTTGCCCCAGAGCTTCACAGGACAACGCAGTGTACAACAGACGAGAAGTGAATTGCTATCCTAGTTACGCTCGGTCAGGTGTCGAACTCTGCGCAGATTTCGTTCCCGATCGAACCAAATGAAGTCTAATAAAATGAAAGCGTTCCCTCGAGCTTGGCGCGATGCACTGTATAGGAAAAGATCAACAGGCTCGTCGGCAGCAGGATACAGGAAAAGAACGCAAGGACGGCAATTTCAGGCAATAATAAGGAGAACCCTGCTCCCTGTAGCAAAGCCAAGCGCATCCCGCTGAGGGAATGCGTGATCGGGATGATGTCAGCCAGAACCTGCAGAGGCTTGGGCAGCGTGCTCACCGGGAATAACGTACCAGTCATGAACCATACCCCCGACCCCAACAGCCAGACCAGAGCCGAGCCTTTTTGAATCGCCAACTGCAATGCTGCCGCCAAAATTCCGATCGCTACCGCTATTACCAGCGACAATCCAAAGATCACAATGCATCCGGGAATGTTTGGATTTTGCGGCAGTGAACCTGCCAGTACTAGCCCGCCTCCGAGATAAAGCAACAGTTGCACAGTATTTCCCGCAAAAGCCGACATCGCGCTGAGGAAAATCAACACCGGGGCTGGAGTCGAAGTTGTCATCAGGATCTCCAGCGTTCCCGTTTGCTGCGCTTCCTGCACGATGTGCAGAAAAGAGTTGATTCCCATTACCAGAAATGTATAGAAGCCGGTCCCCACGATCAAAAAAGGGAAATACTCCACACCGTCAGGGCGGAAACCTGGGCCCACCGCTCGCGAAAGATAGTAAAAAGCGGCCAATTCCGCCAATGCACCGGCCGCGGTAATCAGAAAGCCTGTCCGGTAGCGAATTGCGGTCAGAAGATCACGCCGCGCAATCGCCGACATTTTGTCCAACAGTCTCGTGAGGTTCATCGCCGCCCTCGCGACACCAGTTCCCTGGTCTCGTCCGTTTCGCCCGTGGCCTCAAAATATAAGGATCGCAGCCCTTCCACATCTCCACTGATCGTCCGTGAAGCGGCCAGTCTGCCGTGGTGTAAAACAGCCACGCCGTCACCCACGGTGGCAGCCTCGCCGAAACTGTGAGTAGCGAGCATCACGGTAGATCCGTGAGCGGCCAATTCGCGGACGAGATTCCAGAAGTGCGTGGCAGCAGCGGGATCCAAACTACGGGTGGGCTCATCCAGCAGCAGGATCGAAGGTTCTTTGATAAGCGCGCGCGCAATGCCCAGCCTCTGGTACATGCCGCTGGAAAATTTCATCACCAGCGTGTCCGCAGCTTCCACCAGCCCAACACGTTCCAACAGGACTTGAATCCGTGGCGCGCGCAATGAGCGCGGAACATCGTCGAGGGCAGCGAAGAAATCGAGGTTTTCGCGTGCCGATAGCCGCGGGAAAAATGACCTCTCGGTCGCAACTGCAAA
The DNA here is from genome assembly GCA_035489695.1 of Terriglobales bacterium. Lineage (GTDB taxonomy): Bacteria > Acidobacteriota > Terriglobia > Terriglobales > Acidobacteriaceae > 40CM-3-55-5. The sequence continues at coordinate 5,066 of DATHJP010000478.1, read as the reverse complement.
GCCGACGTGTTTCCGAACCTGATCAGCCTGACTGCGTGTGTCCGCTCCTTCAACCAAGACCCGGCCCGCATCCGGCAATAGCATCGTCGAAACTAATTTCAAGGTGGTGGTCTTGCCGCTGCCGTTCGGACCTAACAAGACCAAAACCTTGCCGGAAGCAACGCTCAGAGAAATGTCATCCAGAGCGCGGGTTTCCCCACTCCGTTCCTTGCCCATCCAGTTAAACAGAGCGGGCCGATGGCGGAAGACTTTGCTTACGGATTCGAGCGCGATGCTGTCCATTGGTCTGCGGCCGGTTTTTCTCGCATGCGCAGAACTACTCCGCGCGAAACGATCGCTGGAAGCCTTGTATTATAGTTGGACGCTTGGCGTTTCGGCGCCAATCCGCGTATTTAGGATTCGACAGCCACATAGGTTTCTTCCCCTATGCCACTCGCTGCTTCGCAGCAACCAATTCCGCGCGCAATCCCTGATGTCCAGCGGAGGGCAACTTCAGTCTTCAATCCGGAATTCGACCTTCTGTTGGCCTGTTGTACCAACGGTTCGAAGATCGAAGGTGCCGAACGAACGCGTGAAACTCTCACTCGTCCACTGGATTGGAAGCGCGTCATTAATCTTGCAAAGCATCACGGCGTGGTTCCACAGATATATCGCTCGCTGGCAGATTTCCACGCTATAGCGCCTCCTGATTCAATCGAGGCTCTGCGGCAGTCGCAAGAGGCCAACGCGCGCCACATACTGTGGCTTACTCGTGAATTGCTCCGGGTTCTCGAAAAATTAGAGTCGTGCGGGGTTGCCGTTCTGCCCTATAAAGGGCCGGTCCTGGCGGAGATTCTCTACGGCAACGTCAGCATGCGCCAATTTTCCGACCTGGATCTCCTGATTCACTCTCCCGACCTGCCGCGAATTAAATCTGCTTTGGCTGAATTAGGCTACGAGCCTCGCGTTGAGCTTACACAACGCGAAGAGCGGGATTATCTGGAATCAGGATATGAGTACACTTTCGACCATCCCCTGGGGCGGAATCTGGTAGAGGTGCAGTGGCGGATTCTACCGCGATTTTATTCTGTGGACTTCGACGTTGATGGATTCTTTCAGAGGGCGGTTCCGCGCACTGTTTCGGGAATGACGTTGCGAACTTTGTGTTCTGAAGATTTGCTGCTCGTGCTTTGTGTTCACGCTGCCAAGCACGCCTGGCAGCAACTTTCGTGGCTATGCGATATCGCCGAACTTGCGCGATCGCAACAGATTGATTGGAATGTGGTAGAAGAAAACTCCAAACGTCTCGGCATCCAGCGGATAGTGGCGATCAGCTTTGCCCTCGCGCACCACTTGCTCGAGGGTGCCCCGTCCAAGCTCTGCTTGGGCGGGGGTTTTGGTTCGATCGAAAACCTTACAAATGAAATTATTCCAACGCTAGCCGAGGGAGCCGATCACAACACAGAATCGATTTCTTACTTTTGGCTGATGATTCGCGTACGAGAACGCTCGCAGGATCGAATCAAATTTCTCTGGCGTCTGATTCTTACTCCGAGCATCGGAGAATGGTCCGCGATTCGATTACCAGCCCAGCTTTTTCCTCTTTACCGGGTGGTTCGTATTTTTCGACTGCTGGCAAGACTCTTCACCTAAAGTGCTTTCCCGTGAAATAAATAAATCAAGTCGATGATCAGGATAATCACCACCATCAGTTCCAGCACAAACGCGCGACTCTGGTGAAACTGATCCACCATGAATCGATAGAGTTCTTCAGCCGTCTGCAATTTCTGTGTCACCAGATTCTTGTAGTCGGGAACACCAACTTTGGCGGCCGCCAGCTTGTAAAGACGGGCGGAGAACATGTCACTAAGAAACTTGATGGCATTGTCGGCATGCTCGGTAAGTTCAGTTACATCGAGCAAAACCGTGTGTAACTTGGTCGCAGCCCGGGCCAGGCGCCAACGGGCGAGCATGCCAGTGCCCTTGTCCAGCGAGGCGTAGACACCTTCTAACTCGCGAGTCAGCAACTCATCGTAATGACGAAACTCAAGCAGCTGTGAATTCGCGTATTCCAGCAACTGGATGGCAGTCTCCGCTCCCACCGCGCTGTCGTATAGAAACGCAGCATTCCAACTGATCACCGCCAGATCGTTGGGATAATAAGAAATGCGCGACTGTAGAATTTCGTTGCGCTCACCATCCGACAACACCGCAGTTTCCCCGCGAACGATCTGCGCAATGCGTTCACCCTGTGTAGCTACCAGATCGTTGGCGCTGGGCGACCCGGTAATTTCGCGCACATGAAAAATAAAATAATCCTCGCTCAACCACTCCGGATAAGGCTTCACCAGAGCCGGCTTGGCGCGCTCCAGTTTCTGGTGTGCAATTTTCGAGGCATGACGTTCAAAGTCGATGTCCCAAACCCAGCGGCTACCGAGCCGAACCAGCGTGTCCCAATCTCCAGAAAATGGCAGCTCGAAAACCACGCTAAGCACGCCGTAATCGTAATACTTGATTTGTCCCTCAAGCCGCTCGCCGCTTTCCAAAACCAGAGGCTCAATTGGCTCAACCACTGGCGGCCGCTGATAGCGAACATATCCCGGGGTGGGATGTTTAAAGCTAGGCTGCTCCAGCGTCCGTGCCCCAAAAATCTGACGCAGCTGGTCGAGTTTGATCTCTTCACAAACATCGAACTGGATCAGCACCAGAACAGCCCCGCGCAGTGACGTCGCAGAGGATTGGGTTTCTAATTTCTCGTTTCTGGTGTCCAGTTCAGGTTTCCGTTGATCAGTGACTGCAAGGGAACTTTCGTTTTCTCGGATCATCTCTTGCGCCCCTCCAGTCAGCTGAGCACTATTGTTACAGATTCCGGGCAGTGTGACGAGCAGGCGTCGGATGGCTTTAGAATCATACACATACGAGCGATAGCACTCGGTACTTAGCAACGAGCATTTAGCCCCTAAACCGACGTGAATCCGCCATCGCAGCCCCACAGCGACTTGATTTGATTTGAAGCAGCACGTCCCTTAAAGCGCCAAGTGCCAAATGCTAAGTGCCAAACGTTACACTCGTAATTAGCCCCCCACAATTTTTCCCTCTACGATACCCAAATCGAATCATGGCTGCCGTTCGAAAAGCAGCGTGCAGGGGGCATGCATGGCAACTCCAGCGATGGCCTACGGCGAACGCCGCTTCGGCGCCGCATACACAATAAGGATCTTCGTGGCCTTGGCCGTACTTGGATTGCTCATAGGCCTCTGGGCGGATGACCCGAATACGGCGTCCCATCCTCAGCTGATGTGGGTGTCCATCGCCCTGGTCGCCGCAGTCGCCGCCCTATGGATTGTCATCGGCAAAAACGCCCTCATCATCAACGATTCCGGCGTCCGCCGCGAGTCGGCATTCGGCCAGCAGGAAATGTCCTGGAGCCAAATCACGGAAACCCGCTACCGCGTCGTCCCCATCAACATCTACGGACATTTCGGACTAATCGGCGCCCTCCTGGCAATGTCAAACAAGTCAGGCCGCGTCCAACTCACCCTGACCCTGATCAGCACGGATGGCAAAAAACTCAAAGTCACCTCCAACTACCGCAACGCCAGCGAAGCCATCGGACTCATCCTTGGCCGAATCCTGCCCCCCAAAGTCCAAAGCGTGAAAGCCAGACTACAACGCGGCGAAACCGTCCCCTTCGGCGGCATCAACCTTTCGGCAACGGCAGTCACCTGGAAAAACAATTCCATCCCGCTATCCGAGATCACCAAAGCCGAACTAGTCCGCGGCAACCTGCAAATCAAACGCCAGGGAAAATGGCTGTCCGCCATCAGCGTCCGCTCTGACAAGGTCCCCGACGTCCTAGCTTTCTTCGAGGTCCTGGAATCCCTGGCCCCCCAGGTAAAGTCCACAGGCATCGACCCCCTAGCCCGCGTCCGCATGTAAGTCTGCAAGAGCCACGTAGGGACAGGCGACTCGCCTGTCCACCGGAGCGAAGCTCCGTAGCCTGGTCCTCCGGAGCAAAGCTCCGCCCCCGAACCCCCAGCCGCGAAGCGGCGACAAGAATGCAGCCCACGGCGCCAGCCGTGGGTACGGATGCAACGCCGGACAAGCCCCGAAGGGGCGCCAGAAACTAGCCAAGCACAGTCACGAAACTTGACTTCGCCCAATCTCTCAGATACTCTCCGCCCGACCTCAGGCCCTAATTTTTCGGCTGTCCCAGGACTCCCTTTCATCCGGCATTCAACAAGGAGGCAGCATCCATGAAAAAATTCACCGGGCTCTTGTTAGGTTCATCTCTACTATTCGGTTGGATAGGCATTGTCACCGCCCAGGAAAAGCCAGCAGGAATGCCACCACCACCCAAGGTGCTGCTAGTTCTCCGCGAGTTCCTGAAACCCGGCAAAGCCGGATCCACGCATGAGAAATCGGAAAGCGCATTTGTTCAAGCCTTCACTCGCGCCAAGTGGCCCGCGCACTATCTGGCTGTCGATTCCCTCTCCGGCAAACCACGCTCGCTGTTTCTCGTCGGATACGATTCCTTCGACGCCTGGGAAAAAGATAACCAGGCAACTCAGAAAAATGCCGCACTTTCCGCCGCGCTCGAGCGTGCCGCCGCCGCCGACGGTGAACTGCTAAGCGACTACGACGCCGGCGTCTTTACCTACAAAGAGGAATACAGCCTGCACATCCCGGTGGACATCCCGCACATGCGCTATTTCGAGATCACCCGCTTCCAAGTGAAGCCCGGCCACGACAAGGACTTTGACGAACTGGCCAAAATGTATATGGCCGCCTATGACAAAATGCCCGACGTTCACTGGGCCACCTTTCAGGGGGTGTACGGTCCCGAGGGCAACACCTACCTGATATTCACTCCCATGAAATCCGCCTCCGAAATCGACAAGTCCTTCGTCACCGGCAAACAGGTCCAGGAAGCCATGGGCGCCGAGGGCGGCAAGAAGGCCGCAGACTTGTCCGCCGCCGCCATCGAGACCAGCCAAACCAACCTGTTCATCTTCAATCCCCGAATCAGTTACGTTGAGGATGCATGGATCAAAGCCGACCCAGATTTCTGGAAGCCCAAACCCGCC